>NZ_QTPQ01000022.1:0-134031 GCF_003853425.1 Burkholderia sp. Bp9140 | reverse complement strand
CGCCCGGCTCCAGCAGCAGCCGGCACACGAGATCGAGCGCATGCGTACCGCCGTCGGTCAGCATGATCTGCGTGGGCTCCGCATGGACGCCGTGCTGCGCGAGCCGCCACGCGAGCTGCTGGCGCAACGCGGGCAGCCCGAGCGGCGTCGCGTAGTCGGTCAGCGCGTCGGGTTCGTCGCGCGACACCGCGCGCAGCGCGCGGCGCAGGCTCTCGTCCGGCAGCCATGACGACGGCAGCCAGCCGCAGCCGGGCTTCACGGAGCTCGGCGCGGCTTCGAGCGACTGGCGCGACAGCCACAGCGGATCGAGTTCGCGATCGAGGCGCGGGCCGAGCTCGGCGAGTGCAAGCGGCGGTGCGTGGCCGGACACGTAGAAGCCCGAGCCGCGCCGCGCGACGAGCACGCCTTCGCTCGCGAGCCGCTCGTAGGCGTCGACGACGGTCGATTTCGATACGTGCAGCGCGTCGGCCATCATCCGGATCGACGGCACGCGTGCGCCGGGCATCAGCGCGCGGCTCGCGATCCGCGCGTGCAGCGTGTCCATCACGGTTTCCACGCGCGTGCGCGAGGGCGCGGGCGGAGCAGGGTTCGGCACGGAGCGGTTCATGACGAGAAGGAACTGTACGGTCAGTTGTCCAGTACAGTTTGTCGGAATTGTATTGGGCTGTAGCTTACGCGCTTTTCGCGGGCGGCGGATCATCGGTCATCCACCTTTTTCCGAACAGGAACTACCGTGCAAAAGACGACCGACGGATGGCTCAGCGGCCTGCTGGGCGTGATCATCTTCAGCGGCTCGCTGCCGGCGACACGCGTCGCGGTGCAGGGGCTCGACCCGCTGTTCCTCACGTTCGCGCGCGCGACGATCGCCGGCGTGCTCGGCCTGATCCTGCTCGTCGCGCTGAAGCAGAAACGGCCGACGCGTGCCGAGACCGCATCGCTTGTCGTCGTCGCGCTCGGGGTCGTGGTCGGTTTTCCGTTGCTGACCGCGCTCGCCCTCAAGCACGTGACGTCCGCGCATGCGATCGTGTTCGTCGGGCTGCTGCCGCTCGCGACCGCGCTGTTCGGCGTGTGGCGCGGCGGCGAACGGCCGCGGCTGCCGTTCTGGATTTTCTCGCTGGTCGGCAGCGGTGCGGTGGCCGCGTTCGCGCTGCGCAACGGCGGCAGCGCGTCGGTGGTGGGCGATGCGCTGATGCTGGCCGCGATCGTCGCGTGCGGGCTCGGCTATGCGGAAGGCGCACGCCTGTCGCGCCAGCTCGGCGGCTGGCAAGTGATCTCGTGGGCGCTCGTGCTGTCGCTGCCGGTGATGCTGCCGCTCACGGGGTTCACGTGGCCCGCGACGTTCGACGGCGTCGACGCCGCCGCGCTGTGGGGGCTCGCGTACGTGTCGCTGTTCAGCATGCTGATCGGCTTCGTGTTCTGGTATCGCGGCCTCGCGCTCGGCGGGATCGCGGGCGTCGGCCAGCTGCAGCTGCTGCAGCCGTTCTTCGGCTTCCTGCTCGCGGCCGGACTGCTGCACGAGACGGTGCCGCCGTCGATGCTCGTGGTGACGGTCGTGGTCGTCGGATGCGTTGGAGGTGCGAAATATTTCTCGAAGATGGCGCCCGTGCAGCGGGCGGGCTGATTCACGCACCGCGGCCGCGCGACGACGCGACGGGCGCAACCCGTTCGCCGTCGCGCGTGCGCCGTTTACCCCATCACCACGTTCGCGAGCCGGAACTGGTACGCGGTCGCGGTGGTGCCGCCGCCGCCGCCGGTCATCACGATGTCGGCGCTCTTGATCCCGAGCAGCGACAGTTCGGTGTTGATGTCGGACAGCACGGCCGAATTCATCACCGCGCCCTGTTCGATCTGCGACGCGGTGCCGATCCACAGCGTCGGCTTGAACTCGAACACGGCCTTCTGGCCCGGCACGATGCCGGTCTTGTGCGCGAGCAGCCGGTTGTCCTTGAAGACCGACGCGGTGATCGCCCCCTGGCTCAGGTCGTTGCGCAGCTGGATCTCGCGCGACGTCGGCGCCGGGCCGGCCAGCGCGAGCACGTTGCCCGACGTCGCGCGCGACACGTTGAAGACCTGGCCGTTGTCCGCGCGCTTTTGCGGCATGTAGTTGCCGTCGGCATCGCTCGCGGAGACGGTCGTCAGCAACGGGAACACGAACGGATGGTTGTCGCCGCGTCCGCAGTTGGTGATGACCTTCCACGCGATCGCGAGCTCGTCGAAGTCCGTCGACACGTTCTTCTGGAAGATTACGACCTGGCTGTTGTTGACGTCGTTCGACAGGTTGACGAAGTTGAGATTGATGTCCATGAGTCACCTTGATTCGATTCGGATAACTGATTGAAAGAGCGCCGGCGATGCGTCGCCGGCGCGCGGACCGTTACGCCATCACCACGTTTTCCAGCCGGAACGTGAACGGCAGCGAGCGCGGGCCCGGGCCGCCGCCGGTCATCACGATGTCGGCGCTCGCGATGCCGAGCAGCGACAGTTCCGTATTGATGTCGGAGATCACCGCGGAATTCATCAGCGCGCCCTGTTCGATCTGCGACGCGACGCCGATCCAGATCGTCGGCTTGAACTGGAACACGGCCTTCTGGCCGGGCGCCACGGACGTCTTGCGCGCGAGCGCGCTGCCGTCCTTGTAGATCGTCGCGTTGATCGCGCCGGCCGGCAGGTCGTTGCGCACCTGCACCTCGGCGCTCGCGCCCGGGTCGCCGCCGAGCTGCAGCACGTCGCCCGAGCTGGAGCGCACGACCTGGAACACCTGGCCGTTCGCCGCGGTCTGCTGCGGCATGTAGTTGCCCCAGCTGTCGCTCGCGCTCACGCTCATCGTCATCGGGAACTTGAACGGATGGTTGTCGCCCTGGCCGCAGTTGCGGATCACCTTCCACGCGATCGCGAGTTCGTCGAAGTCGGTCGCCACGTTCTTCTGAAAAATCACGACGCTCGAGTTGTTCGCGTCGTTCGAGCGGTTGATCAGGTTCAGTTGGATATCCACGTCGTTGCTCCTTGAGTTTGAAAAAAACGGCAGTCGGTCTGCCGCACACCTTTCCCGCCGGCCCGGCCGTGAAGCCGTGCCGTCAAGCCGGTCCAAACGGTGTCGGGCGGCGCTACGCGCGCACGATCTGCTCGAGCGCGAACGCGAACGGCTGCGCGTCGGCGCCGGTGCCGCCGCCCGTCATCACGATGTCGGCCGCGGCGATGCCCGCCAGCGGCAGCAGCGTGTTCGCGCTCGACATCACCGCCGCGTGCAGCGCACGGCTTTCCTGCACTTGCGACGCCACGCCGATCCACAGCGTCGGCGTGAAGCGGAACACGGCCTTCTGCCCGGGCGCGACCGCTTCCTTCGCCGCGATCAGCCGGCCCGCGCTGAACGCGTTGACGTTCACCGCGCCGCGCCGCATCCGGTTGACGACCTCGATGTCGCCGCCCGGCGCGTCGGCCGGATCGGGCACGAGCCGGCCGCGTCCGGTCGGCTGAGCGTCGACCACGAAGCGCACGCCTACGGGTGCCGTGATGCGCGGCGAGAAGTTGCCGTGCTCGTCGCCGAGCGCGACGTCAATGTCGGTCGAGTAGTCGAACGGATGAAAGCAGTCGCGTCCGCAATAGCGAATCACCTTCCACGCGATCGCGAATGCGTCGAGATCGGGGATCACGTCGCGCTGGAACAGCACGACCTCGCTGTTGCCGCAGTCGTTCGAGCGATTGATGAAGCGGAGCTTGATGTTCATGACATTTGCTCCTGATCGGGCGTGCTGCGTTCATCGCGCAGCGTGCGGTCTGCCCACTGCGCAAGCGCGGGCGCGACGCCGTTCGCGAGCGACGCGACGTGCAGGGCATGCGCGCGGGCCTGTGCCTGCAGGTCGCCGGCGAAGCGGCCGAGCGCCATCGCGGCATCGGCCGGACCGCGCGTGCGGCCGAGATCGTCGAGATATTGGGCGGCCGCATCGGCCATCGCGCCCGCATGCTGCAGGTGGCTTTGTGTGAAGCGCGTCGCGAGATCCGCGTTCAGCGCCGCCAGCTCCTTGACCGCGGCGGCCGAACTGCCGAGCGCGAACCGTTCGAGCTGACCGCGCCACAACGCGTCGGTCGCGGCTTGGCATGCATCCGTGTAGCGGTGGCCGGCGAGCAGCGCGGCGTGCGCGAACGCGCGCCACGCGGGGCCGCCGGGTGTGCTGCCGGTACCGGTCGTCTGCGCGGCGGCGTTGCCGAACAGCTGGAGCGCGTCGGCGTGCGCGCGTTCCCATTGGGCGATGAACGTGGAAAACATGGCGATTCCTCGTGATGAAGGCGCGATGACTGTGTGACGGCGGTTGATACGCGGATTACTGGCGCGCGGCGCCGAGGCGCTGCACCATCCGCATCACGGCAGCCATCTGCGGCGCGTCGCGGCGGTAGAAGCCGGGGTGGAGCGGATCGGTGCTCGTGTAGCCCCAGAAATCCCAGCAGCCGAGCGGATTGACGGCCGATTTCTCGACCTGCGGATAAAGCACGATCAACCGGTTCGTATCGGCGATCTCGTTGTAGCCGACGCCGCGAATCATCTTCTCGCCGACCGCCGCGACGTTCTGCACGCAGCCGTGGAATACCACGTGCACCGCGCAGGTCGCGCGCTCGCAATCGGCCGGCACGTATGCGTAGCCGGTATCGCCGAGCGACGCGCTGCGCCGCGGATCGAACGCGCGCTGGTCGAACGCGAGCAGCTTGCCGCGTGCCTGCGCGGCCGGCGGATTGAGCGGCTTGTCGGGTGTGCCGTAGATCCAGCGCACGATGTCGTGCGCCTGCTCGAAGCCGCAGTTGTCGATATACGGGCTCGTGTTCGCACTGCACGCGTTGTCCTCGGGGCGGTTCGTGATGAACGCATGTCCGGCGTCCGGCGATTCGCGGTACTGGAGGTTCGCGGCCGGGACCTGCGCGAGCGTGTAGAAGCGTGCGGTCTGGTCGACGACGCGCGTCGACACCACCGTGTCCTTCGCGCCGCTGAACACGTAGATGCGCTGTCCGCGCAGGCCGGCCGGATCGTCGATCTCGCCGCGCTGCGCGAACGTGCGCGCGGCGCGCCACGCATCGGCCGCGGATGGCGCGGGGCCGATCGGCTGCATGCACAGCGTGGTCGCGGCCACCGCCGGTGGAATCAACTCGTTCACGCCCGCGCAATAGAACGGGCCGCCCGCGACGATGCCCGCGCCGATCAGCCGGCTCGAGAACGCGACGTCGAACTGCGCGGCCATGAAGCCGCCGGACGATAGCCCCGACACCGACGTGCGCTGCAGGTCGGCCGCATAGGCGGGCAACGGATCGGCGGTGGCGGCGATGGCGGCGTGCGGCGCGATCGTCGCCGCGGCGGCAACCGCGGCAACGGCGACGCAGGCCGCGCCCAGCGCGCGGCGCAGCGTGTGCGAGACGGCGGAGCGGGGCGGCTTCGAGCGGCCGGGCGAGCGAGTGACGTTCATGCTGGACTCCTATCGTGACGAGTGACGAGTGACGAATGGTTGGAACGGATCAGGTGCGGCAAGACTTCAGCGACGGTTTCAGCTTACTGGCAGCCGACGACACACGAAATGGCGCGAACGGCATGCGCGGCGACCCGTGACGTTCGGCCGGTGCGGCGTCACGGCGCTCACGACAGAAACAGCGCGCGCTCGGCCCGGCGGCGCTTCGTGAGCCCCGCGAGGGGCTTGCCGCCGGCCTTGTTCCACACGAGGAACTGGTCGGCCGCGTGCGTGCTCGCGCCGGCGTTCAGGTAGCGCAGCAGCGTGGACGAGCGCAGCCGTCCCGCGCCGAGATTGAAGACGAACGACATCAGCGCATCGAACTGCTGCTGCGTGACCGGCACGCGCAGCAGCTTGCGCAGGTTCAGCTCGGCACCGCGCAGGTCGCGCCGCAGCAGCGCCTCCGCTTCGGCCGGCGTGAGCGCTCGCGTGAAGCGCTCGTTCGGCAGGATCAGGTGCCCGTAGCCGATCGTCGGCTTGCCGACCGCGTCGAGATAGCGCGCGAGCCGCAGCCCCTCGAACTGCTTGATCAGCGCGATGCCCTGCGCACCGGTGCGTTCAGGCTGGTTCGCCATCGTCGTTCTCCTTGCTGCCCGGCCGTGCGCGCGGCACCAGGCGATGCGTGTATTCGTCGATCACGCGCATGATCGCTTCGGGCGGCGCGAGCGCCGCGAACTGCATCTCGATGTCGATGTGCTCGGTGTCGCGCCGTTGCGCGCCGTCCTGCGTGCCGCTGTTCCTGGAGCGCGGCGCGAACGTCACGTAGAAGCGGCCGCGCTGGTCGTCGCCCGCGATGCCGCCGGCCGGCAGCGCCTCGGTGAAGTCGCCGCGCACCGTCAGGTGCACGATCATCCGGTCGAGCGCGAGCCCGCGCGGGGTGGCCAGCGCGACGAGCGGCACCGGCATCGCGTGCTCGGCGTCGAGCGCGACCGTGACCTCGCGCGGCGCGAGGAGGCCGTCGTCGCGCCGGTCGAAGAACTGGTCGAGCACGGCCGTGTACTGATGCGCGAGTAGCTGGTTCGCTGCCGCGGCCGCGTGCTGCATCCCGCGTGCGATTTCGTCGAGCGCGATGCCGCGCGGCGGCGGGCGCCCGTCGTCGGCCGGCGCGCCGGGCGGCGCGGGCGGGGGCGGCGGCGGGGGCGGTGAAGCACCGTCGGCCGGCGCACCGTTCGTGCCGGGAACGGGCGCGGCAGGGGCGCCGGCAGCATCGGCCGGTGCGCCGCACGCCGGATCGGCGGTGGCTGCCGACGCCGGCGCGGCGGCGCCCGGGCCGGCCGCATCGCCAGCACTGCCCGCGCCACCCGGCGCGGCGCCTGCCGCCGGCGCGACCGGCCCGTCCGGTTCCGGCAGGGTGCCGCCGCCCGTGCGCGTTATCGCGTCGTCGCGTCCGCTCGCCCGGCGCGATCGTCTGAAGAGCCTGAACATGGCCGGCCCGCGCGCTTATGCGTGCTCGGCCTGCTGCGCGCCCGCGCCCGACCCCGCCCCGGCGGGCGCGCTGGCATTGCCGCCCGACGCGTCGCCGACCAGCTTGCCGTCGGTCGGCGTCGCCGGCAGCGGCTTCACGTCCTTCGCGCGGCCTTCGGTGACGACCGGCTTGGTCGCTGCTTCGGTCAGGAAGTCGATCACGCGCATCAGCGCCTCGGGCGGTGCCTGGCGCTTCACCTGCGTGTGGATCGAGTATTTCGCACGGGTGTCGGTGCTGCGCGTCTGCTCCGACTTGTGCGACACGCGCCCCGACAGGCTGACGCTGATAGGGCCCCAGCCGAGCTTCGCCTGGAATTCGCCGCCGGCTTCCGTCGACGACGACGACTTCTCCGACTGCGTGATCTCCATCTCGAAGTCGATCGTGCCTTCCTCGATCGCGATGATCGGGTGGACGATCGCCGCGAGCAGCGGGATGCGCATCGTCTTCTGCACGACGCCTTTCGACACGCCGCTTTCGTCCACCAGCGTCTCGTCGTAGTCGAACTGGACGGCCACGGCCTTGCCGCCCTGGATGCAGACCTGCATCAGGAAATCCGCGTAGCTCTTCGCGGCCTGCGTCTGCGCGCTGATCATCGCTTTTAACGGGCCGGCGATCATTTGGTCCATGGGTAAAGCGTTAATCACTGAGCCGATGAAATTCGCGTCCATGAATAAACTCCTTCTGCGTGTGGGAGACAGCGGAAATTCGCTGTCTTTATTCAAGTTAGGAAATTGACGGCGTTTACAAAATATGACGTCCGTCATGACCGGCGGCCTGGGCCGCCGCGAGCAGGCCGGCGGCATGCGCGCAGCCCGGGATGGACCGATTAGGCCATTCGTCACGGAGCGACGGGCCTAGTGCGCGGCAAGGAAAAGAGCGGTAAAAAAAACGCCGGGTAGGGAAGCAAAAAGACCTAAACCGAGCATCCCGATTTCGAGGAAACCGCGCAATGAACGTTATGATGATCGATAGCCCGCCGTTATTCGTCGCGGGCGTGGCGGACGTACTGTGTAAACGCGATGTCAACTGGCACGTATGGTCGGCCCGCTGTCCCGAGGACGTATTGCGCTTGCGCGACGCGTTGTTGCCCGAGACGGTCGAGGCAATCACGATCGAATGCGACGAGCACGCCGCACGGCCGAGCTGGCCGAGCGTGCTGCACGAGACGTTCGCCGGCGCACCGTGGCTGTGCGTGGTGGCCGCCGTGTGCCGCCGTACGATTGCCGATGCGCTGCTGGCGGGGGCGGCCGGCATCATCGACCGGCACGCGAGCGCCGACGAATTCGCGGATGCGCTCGGCCGGGTCGCGGCCGGCGCGATCTACGTGCCACCCAACGACGGCGGCGCGACGCAGGGCCGCCCGGGCGGCGTGCCGCCCGGCGACGAGCGCGCGTTCGAGCGCCTCACGCCGCGCCAGCGCGAGGTGCTGAGGCTGCTGGCCGAAGGCAAGTCGAACAAGCAGATCTGCCGCGTGCTGAACGTCGCGGAAGGCACGATCAAGAACCATCTGTACGCGCTGTTCCGCCAGATCGGCGTGAGCAACCGGACGGAGGCGGCGCTGTGGCTCGCACGCCACGTGCCGTCCGATTCAGCCGGCTTCCCGTTTGCGCCGGCCTGCCATGCACCGGGCTGATGCGTGTGACGGGCGTGCCGGCCGGGCCGGCCCGCCAGCGCGGCGGCGCGCTACTGCCGGGGCGCGTCGGGCGGGAACGGATCGTCCGCGCCCGAGGGGACGGGATGGGCCGCGAGCATCGCGCGCGTGAACTCGGCAAGGCGCGCACGGACGACGTCGGCGGACGCCGCGCCGTCGAGCGATTGCTGCAGGTCGAGCAGGCTCGCCGCCAGTTCGCCCTGCCATTGCGCGCGTTCGCCGGCAGCGCGGGCGCGATTCGCGGCGAGCGCCGCGCCGACGTCGGCCGAGCGATCGCCCTGCACGAGCGTCTCGAGCGTTTCGACGAGCCGCTGCAGCACGCGGTGCACGGCCGTCGCCGAGAAGCCGCCGAGCATCGCGAGCGCCGGCCGCCCGAAGCTGTGCATGCTGCCCTGCGCGAACAGCTGCGCCGGCAGCATCTCGACGAGGATCAGGCCGGCGATCACGCCGAGGATCAGCCGCGCGCCGTACGATGCGTCGTACTTCGGATCGTAGGTCGACGCGGCGACGTAGTGGTGCGCCTGGAACAGCGTCGCGAACGAGGCGCCGAGGCCCGCGCAGCACAGCAGGAACGTCGTGTTCCACAGCAGCTGCATGCCGTTGGATTGCAGGAAGCCGCGCTCGATGTTCTCGCCCGACACTTGCGGCGACAGGCTCGTCAGCACGACCGCGAGCAGGAAGCCGAGCGCCGAGCCGGTCAGCAGCCGGATCAGCGGCACCGGGCCGAGCCACGCGAACGGGTGCGCCTGGCGCCGGTGCATGTCGAGCAGGGCCACCGCTTGCGGCGTCGCGGGCGCGACGAGCGTCGCGAGCTTGCGGTGGATCGCCGCGAGCGCGTGCTGCTGCGCGGGCGTCAGCGGCGTGGCGGTCGATGCGCCGGCCGTCGGGCTGGCCGTGGGGCTGGCCGAACCTGCAGCCGCGATCAACGCCGCGAGCCGCGCGACGAGTTCGGGCTCGATCGGCAGCCCGTGATGGAGCGCATAGCGCGCCATCGCCTCGCATTCGTCGCACAGCTGCGCGGCGAGATCGTCCGGCGCGCGTGGCGGCGCCGGCATCGCCTGCCGCGCGCGCCAGCGTCCGAAGCGCGGGGCGCCCATGTCACGGTGCACCGTCCGCGCCCGGCACGTCCACGTCCAATGCGTGGATCGCGACGCGTTCGCGATCCGCGCTCGACAGGTGGCGCTCGCACGGCGCTTCGGCGACGCGCTGCCAGCGCGTTCGCGTGCGGTCGACCGCGAACACGACGACTTCCCTCCGGCTGCGGCCGTCGTTGTGCGCGATGTATTGCAGCGAGTCGGGCACGTCGAATGCGCGATCGGTCGGATTCACGCCGTACGACAGTACGAAGTCGAGCGTGTACGGCGGCGCGTCGACGGCTTGCCGCGTCGCGCGCGTGCCGTTGCGGCGGGTCGCGTCGCGGAGCGCCGCGAGATCGTCCTGGTCGTCACTGCCGGTGGTGAGTCGAAGTTGCACGATGTCCCCTCGTGTCGATAACCCGGCGTCGCTCGGCCGTCGAGACGGCGCGCGGGTCGAAGCGGACGCGCAGCCGTGTGGCCACTGTGCGCGGCGCGCGGCGGGTGAACAATGCGGCGGAAGTCATGGCCGGGGGCGTGACCGAACACCCGGGAAGCAGGCGCCGGATCCGGTCGACGCAGGCGGCGCAGGGTGTGCGGCGGCGTCACGCGACGCGCATGCGTCATGCGACTGCGCATGAACGCTCGGCAACTTCGACGGCGCGCTTCATGTGTCCATCGAGCAGCGCGCCTGCGCCGCGCCGAAAGGCACAACGGCCAGGCTTGCCGGCAGCGGCAAGCCTGGCCGTTGGCGTTGCTGGCGCCGAACGCGTGTTGCGCGAACGTGTCGAGCGCGAGCAATGTGCCGATCGCCTGCCGGCGGCGAATCAGCCGCGGCGTGCTTATGCGGCGTGCTTATGCGGCGTGCGCGACGCCGTATTGCGAGGACAGATAGCGCCGGATGTCGGCCGGCGAATCGATGAAGCGCCGGCCGTCGTGTTCGCGGATCCTGACCGCGTCATCCTTCGGCGCCGGCCCGTCGCCGAGCACGAGCACCGGCGCCGACTGGTTGCCCTCGCCGATCAGCGCGACGATCGGCTGGCGCGGCCGCGGTGCGTCGATGTACTCGACCGCGACGGCGTCGCGCAGCTGCGGATAGAAGCTCAGCAGCCCTTCGACGGCAACCGAGTCGCCGCAGTAGAACGGACCTTCGGAGTCCTTGAAAAACCCCGGGCGGAGAATGAACAGCGTGTCTTTCATGATGGCCTCGCTATCGGTGGGTGGTCTGGGTGGTCGAACGTTGAAGAAAAAGGGTGGTGCGGGGTGAGGCTGCCCGATCTCAGGCTTCCGCGAGCGCGGCCGCGGCGGCGCGCATTCTCGCGAACCCGGCGTCGAGGTCGGCGATCATGTCGTCCGGATGCTCGAGCCCCGCGTGAATGCGCAGCAGCGGGCCGGCCGCCTGCCATTGCGTCGCGGTCCGGTGGCGCGACGGATTCGACGGGATGATCAGGCTTTCGAAGCCGCCCCAGCTGTAGCCCATGCCGAAGCACGTCATGCCGTCGAGCAGCGCGCGCACCGCATCGTCGGGCTGCGGATGCAGCACCAGGCCGAACAATCCGCACGCGCCGGTGAAATCGCGCTGCCACAGCGCATGGCCGGCATCGCCCGGCCGCGCCGGATACAGGATCTGCGCGACTTCCGGCTGCCGCGCGAGCCATTCGGTCAGCACGTGCGCGTTGCGCTGGTGGCGCTCGAGGCGCACCGACAACGTGCGCAGGCCGCGCAGCGCGAGGTACGCATCGTCGCCGCTGACAGTCATCCCGAGTTGCCGGTAGCAGCGCGTGACCTTCTGCGCGAGCGCTTCGGTCGTCAGGATCACGCCCATCAGCACGTCGGAGTGTCCGGCGATGTATTTGGTCGCAGCGTGAATCGACACGTCGACGCCGTGCGAGAACGAGCGGAAATTCAGCGGCGTGCCCCACGTGTTGTCGAGCAGCACGAGCGCGCCGTGCTGGTGCGCGACGCGGCAGATCGCGGGGATGTCCTGCACCTCGAAGGTCAGCGAGCCCGGCGATTCGGTAAAGACCACGCGCGTGTTCGGCCGCATCAGCGACGCGATGCCGGCGCCGATCGACGGATCGTAGTACGTCGTCTCGATGCCGAGCCGCGCGAGCGTCTCGTCGCAGAACGAGCGGGTCGGGTCGTACACCGAGTCGGCCATCAGCAGATGATCGCCGGGATTCAGCACCGCGAGCAGCGCGGTCGTGATCGCGCTGAGCCCGCTCGGCGTGAGCAGCGCGGCGTGCGCACCTTCGAGGCGCGCGAGCGCCTTCTCGAGCGCCCGCGTGGTCGGGCTGCCGTGGCGCCCGTACGCGAGCGGCGTGCCGCGCACCGCGTCGAGCGCGTCGGTGCCGTGAAAGAGCAGCGTCGACTGGCGATACACGGGCGGGTTCACCGGCGAGCCGGGCTGGCCGTGCGAGCGGCCTTCGTGAGCGAGCAGGGTGTCGGTCGAATGCAGGTGGTTCAAGATGTCGTCCTTTGAAAGTCGGTGAAATGGGAGCGAGGCCGTCGCGCGGTCAATGCAGGATCTTGTCGAGGAAGTCGCGCGCGCGTTCGGAGCGCGGCGCGGCGAAGAACGCATCGCTCGCCGCATCCTCGACCACCGCGCCCTGGTCCATGAAGATCACCCGATGCGCGACCTTCCTCGCGAAGCCCATCTCGTGCGTGACGCACACCATCGTCATGCCGTCGCGCGCGAGCTCGACCATCACGTCGAGCACTTCGTTGATCATCTCGGGGTCGAGCGCGGAAGTCGGTTCGTCGAACAGCATCGCGACCGGGTTCATCGAAAGCGCGCGCGCGATCGCGACGCGTTGCTGCTGCCCGCCGGACAACTGCCCCGGATACTTATGCGCGTGCGCCTTCAGGCCGACGCGATCGAGCAGCTTCATCGCGCTCTCGATCGCTTCGTCCTTGCGGCGGCCGAGCACCTTGACCTGCGCGAGCGTCAGGTTGTCGGTGATCGACAGATGCGGGAACAGCTCGAAATGCTGGAACACCATGCCGACCCGCGCGCGCAGTTGCGCGAGTTTCGCGGCGGGATCGCCGAGCCGCATCCCGTCGACGACGATGCTGCCTTTCTGGAACGGCTCGAGACCGTTGATCGTCTTGATCAGCGTCGACTTGCCGGAGCCGGACGGCCCGCAGACGACGACCACTTCGCCTTTCGATACCGCCGCGCTGCATGCCGAAAGGACCTGATGCTTGCCATACCACTTCGAGACGTTGTCGAGCGTAATCATGGGTTGTCCGCGGGTGAGGTTCGGGTTGAATGACGTGCGCATGTTCAATGCGTGGACGGCAGCGACAGGCGCGTCTCGACGCGGCCCTGCAGGCGCGTGAGCAGCGTGCTCAGCACCCAGTAGATCGCGGCGGCCGCGAGGTAGAGCGGCAGCGGCTGGAACGTCGCGGCGATCACTTCCTGCGTCGAGCGCAGCAGCTCGGTGACGGTGATCACGGACACGAGCGACGTGTCCTTGATCAGGCTGATCAGCGTGTTGCCGAGGCTCGGCACCGCGAGGCGCAGCGCCTGCGGGCAGACGATGTGGCGCAGCGTCTGCACGTGCGTGAGGCCCAGGCTGTGCGCGGCCGCCCATTGTCCGCGGCCGATGCCGAGGATCGCGCCGCGCATGCTTTCCGACAGGTACGCGCCGGCGTTGAGCGTCAGCGTGAAGATGCCGGCGGTCGTCGGATCGAGCGTGATGCCGAGATCGGGCAGCCCGTAGTAGACGACGAACATCTGCACGAGCAGCGGCGTGCCGCGCATCAGGCTGACGTAGCCCTGCGCGAGACCGGACGCGAGCCGGTTGCTGCCGATCCGCATGATCGCGACCACGAGCCCGACGACGAGGCCGAGCGCCATCGACGCCACCGCGAACTTCAGCGTGAGCAGCGCGCCCTTCACCATCACGGGCAGGGTGTGAATGACCAGATCGAATGCTTCCATCGCGTGTCTCCTGATTGTGTGTCGTGTGCCGCCGAGGGGGCGGCCGGCCCGCGCGTCGATGCGCGCGGGCGCGTGACGGCTGTGTTATTGCGCGACCGGCTTCGTCGTGTCCGCACCGAACCACTGCATCGAGATCTTCTTCAACGTGCCGTCCTGCTGCAGCGACGCGACCGCGTCGTCGATCGCCTTCGCGAACTTCGGATTGCCCTTGCGGAACGGGATGCCCATCCGGTCCTCGCCGCCGGCGAGCACGCCGCCGGCGCGTAGCGGCAGGTGCGAGTTCCTGATCAGGTAGCTCAGCATCAGGCGGTCGTTCACCGCCGCGTCGATACGGCCCGCCGCGAGGTCGCGCAGGTTCTCCGGCGTGCCCGGATAGACCTGCAGATCGATCGCGGGCACCGTCTTCACGAGATCGACATAGTTGCTGCCCATCGTCACGCCGACCTTCTTGCCCTTCAGTTCGTCGAGCGACTTGAACGCACGCGTGTCGTTCTGGCGTTGCAGCAGTTGCGCGGATGAATACACATACGGCGTGCTGAAGTCGAGCGCCTGCTGGCGCGATGACGTGATCGCCACCTGGTTGACGATCACGTCGAACTTGCCGGCCTGCAGCCCGGCGAGAATCCCGCTCCATTCGGTCGTGACGAACTGCGGCTTCACGCCGAGCCGCGCGGCGACCGCCTTCGCAACGTCGACGTCGAACCCTTCGAGCTGACCGTCGGCATTGCGGTAGTCGAACGGCGGATAGGTGCCTTCGAGCGCGATCTTCAGCACGCCGGCCTGCTTGACGGTGTCGAGCAGGTCCGCCGCGTGCGATGCCGTGGCCGCCACGCAGACGAGGACGGCGGCGAGGGTTTGCTTGAGCGTCGGGGTGAAGGGCTTCATGGTTGTCTCCGGATGTTGTCGAAACGGTGTTGTCGAAATTTTTAGGTGTACGAATCCGCGGCGACGGGCGGCGTCGCCGTGGGCGGAAAGCGGACCGCAGTGGAATGCGGCGCGGGACAGGGTGCGGCGAGAGACGGCGCGAGCCGTTTGCCGCGATGCGTTACGGCATGCGTTCGCGCACGGTGGCGTAACGGTGCGCGGCGAAGAGTTCAAGCATCGTGTTCATGGGTGCCCGTGCGGCTTGCGAGTGGGGGAGGCCGGCTGCATCGTCGATGCGGTTCCGGTGACGCAAATGCTGAACGACTGAGGGCAATCTTAGTTTTGTCAAAAAGGAAAGTGCTTCCAAAAATGCACGGACTTTCCACGCGGCGTGGAATGTTTTTCTCCGGGCATCGAACGCGGTGCAAGCGATCTGCTGCGGTTGCACGGGATGCGCAGCATCAGGTGCTACGGCGTGGTCGAGCGGTTGCTCCGAGGTCGACCGCCGAAAAGCAAAACGGCCAGGCATGCCGGTAGCGGCAAGCCTGGCCGTTGGCGTCCGGTTCGCCGGACGCGGCGCGAAGGCGCGTGTTACTCGAACGTTTCGAGCGCGAGCAGTTCGTCGATCGTCTGCCGGCGGCGGATCAGCCGCGGCGTGCCGCGATCGACGAGCACTTCCGGCGCGAGCGGCCGGCTGTTGTAGTTCGAGGACATCGAGGCGCCGTACGCGCCTGCATCGTGCAGGAACAGCAGGTCGCCGATCTGCGGTTGCGCGAGCTTGCGGTGCGTGACCACGCCGCCTGCGTCCTGCGTGAACACGTCGCCGGACTCGCACAGCGGCCCCGCGATCGCGATGTCGACGAGCGGGCGGCCCGCGGGCAGCGCGCCGTCGTGCGTGTGCACGGACACCGCGTGGTAGCTGCCGTACATCGACGGGCGCATCAGGTCGTTGAAGCCTGCGTCGATCAGCACGAAGTCGTGCTTCGGCCGGCGGTTCACGGCCTGCACTTCGGTGACGAGCGTACCGGCCTCGGCGACGAGGAAGCGGCCCGGCTCGATCTCGATGCGCACCGCGTGGCCGAGATGCCGTTCGATCCGCTTGCGCGCGGCATCCCACTGGCTGAAGTAGTGACCGACGTCGACGCGCGGTTCGCCGTCGCGATACGGGATCGACAGCCCGCCGCCGGCGGAGATGGCTTCGATGTCGTGGCCGAGCGACGCGACGAGGTCGACCATCGCGTCGCACACCTGCGACAGGTGGCCGTAGTCGACGCCCGAGCCGATATGCATGTGGATGCCGACCAGCTTCAGACCATGCTGGCGCACGATCTCGATCGCGCGCGGCACGTCGTCGATCCAGATCCCGTGCTTGCTCTGCGGGCCGCCGGTGTTGGTCTTGTTGCTGTGGCCATGGCCGAAACCGGGATTCACGCGCAGCCACACGCGATGGCCGGGCGCATGCTCGCCGACGCGCGCCAGCATGTCGAGCGAGCCGGCGTTCACGGTCACGCCGTGCTTCAGCACGGCCGCGAGCGTCGGGCGGTCGATCAGGTCGGCGGTGAACACGACGCCTTCCGGCTCGCCTGCCGGACTGAACCCGGCCGCGAGGCTGCGCTCGATCTCGCCGAGCGACACGGCGTCGACGCACGCGCCTTCGTCGCGCATCAGCTTCAGGATATGCAGGTTGGAGTTCGCCTTCTGCGCGTAGCGGATCACGTCGAACTGGCGCAGTTGGGCGATGCGGTCGCGGATGACGTCGGCGTCGTACACCCACAGCGGGGTGCCGTATTGCTGCGCGAGCGCCGCGAGCTGGCGGGAATCGAGGGACATGGCGGATGAGTCGGATCGAATGAACGGATAGCGTGAATGATGCACCCGAACGTCTATACAGTAAAATGCCTGTTTATCGAGATTCGATTCATTTCTGATATGGATTGCCATGCTCACACACCGGCACATCGAGGTCTTCCGCGCGCTGATGGTCACCGGCAGCACGACGCGTGCGGCCGAAATGCTCTATACGTCGCAGCCCACGATCAGCCGCGAGCTCGCGCGGATGGAGCAGGTGGTCGGCTTCGCGCTGTTCGAGCGCTCGCATGGCCGGCTGCGGCCGACGATGGCCGCGCTCACGCTGTTCGACGACGTGCGGCTCGCGTATGTGGGGCTCGAGCGCATCGCGGCGACGGCCGCGCGGCTGCGCGAGTTTCGCGACGGGCAGTTGTCGGTGATCGCGCTGCCGGCGTTTTCGCACGCGATCCTGCCCGGCGCCTGCCGGCGCTTTCATGACGCGCATGCGGGCGTCAGCGTGTCGGTCGCGACGCAGGAGTCGCCGGTGCTCGAAGAGTGGCTGACCGCGCAGCGCTACGATCTCGGGCTGACCGAGCACGACGTCGCGCCGGCCGGCACCGTGCTCGCGCCGCTGCTCGAAGTCGACGAGGTGTGCGTGCTGCCCGACGGCCATCCGCTGCTCGCGCAGCGCGCGATCGATCTCGCGGATCTCGCCGATCGTCCGTTCGTGAGCCTGTCGCTGAACGACCCGTACCGGATCCTGATCGACGAGGCGTTCGCGCAGCTCGGCGTCGCGCCGCGTTCGGTGGTCGAGACGCCGTCGGCCGTATCGGTGTGCGCGTTCGTGCGGCAGGGGCTCGGCGCCGCGATCGTCAATCCGCTGACCGCGCTCGATTTCGTCGGGCGCGACCTGCACGTGCGGCCGCTGACGCGCTCGTTTCCGTACCGCGTCAGCGTGATCGTGCCCGAGCACCGGCCGAAGAGCCTGCTCGTCGACGCATTCGCCGATGCGCTGCGCGGCGAAGCGAAGGCGATTCGCCAGCGGCTCGCTGCGCTACCCGGCTGATGCAGGCCGTATGATGGGCGTTTCGCCGCGCGCAGTGTCATCCTCCTCGTCACCTTCACGGAAACGGAACCGGCCATGACCGACGCTTCATCTTCTGTCGAACCACCGACCCTCACCGGCGAGCGCATCGCCCTGCGGCCGCTCGAGGCATCGGACCGGCAGGTGCTGCTGGACGCCGCGGCGGACGGTCGATTGTGGAACCTGAAGGTCACGGTCGTGCCGGGCGAAGACACGATCGACGCCTATATCGACACCGCGCTGCAAGGCCGCGCGGCCGGCACCGTGATGCCGTTCGTGATCGTCGATCGTGCGTCGGACCGCGCGATCGGCAGCACGCGTTTCTGGAAGATCGACCGCAGGAATCGCAAGCTCGAAATCGGCCATACGTGGCTGAGCAAATCGGCGCAGCGCACGCGCGCGAATACCGAAGCGAAATGGCTGCTGCTCGCGTACGCGTTCGACACGCTGCACTGCGTGCGCGTGCAGTTCACGACCGACGAGCTGAACGAGAAGTCACGCGCGGCGATTCTGCGGCTCGGCGCGAAGCAGGAAGGGATCGTGCGCCACGAACGGATCATGCCCGACGGCCGCAAGCGCAATTCGGTGCGCTTCAGCATCATCGACGACGAATGGCCGGAAGTCAGCGAACGATTGAAAGCGAAGCTCGCGACGTAACGTCGGTCGCGTATCGCGTGCGGGACGTGCGTCGCGCCGCCGGAGAGGGGGACGGCGACGCGACGGGGGGAAGCGGGGTGCCGCGCACGATGCGCGGCGGTGCATCGCGTTACTGCGCCGATGCGAGGTGATGACGCTGCGCGAGCTTCTGCGCGTCCGCGTAGTGCGCCTGCAGGATCGGCAGCGCCTGGCGTGCGACTTCCTTCAGCTTCGTGTCGCGGCCCGACGCGATTTCGGCCTGGAATGCCGAGATCGTCTTCTGCTGGCCGGCGAGCGCGACCTGCTCGATGTACGCCTTGTCGAATTCCGCACCGCGCAGGGTCTTGATGCTGTCCAGCACGGCCTTGTCGGGATCGTTGGCCGGCACGTCGACGCCGCGCGGGCTGGCCGCGCGCATCGCCTGGATGATCTTCTCATCGTCGGTCGACACGCGTTGCGCAAACGCCTTGACCTGGCTGTCCGACGTGCGCGCATCGGCGATGCGTGCGGCGTCGTGCTGCGTCGATACGGTTTTCGTGCCGTCCGTGATGAAGGTCTGGTCGGCTTCGTGGAGGCGCGTCTGCGTGGCGGCGGCCGGTGCGGACGGCGCCGGTTGCGCGGTTTGCGCGGTCGCCGTCACGGCGACGAGAAGCAGGCCAGCGGCAGACAGTGCAAGGCGCGAGATTTGGGGAAAGCGGTTCATGGGACCTCCTTTCGATCGGGGCTCTGATTAACGGACGGATCGCGTGATCCGTAGCTGTGCGAGAGAGACCGGGCGCGCCCGGGCCGGGCTCGATCGCCGCTCTGCCGCGGCGGCGTTCGAAGTGTTTCCCGGCCCGACTGATTCTAGGAGAGCGCTCCGGTAGCAGGTGCAACCGCGCTGTGGTTTGTGTAACGGTTGGTAAGACGAATCGATGTGTGTGCGCGCGGACAGGTAGTGCGTACCTGTCCGCGCATCGTGGCGGCAATTTTTGCGTGCGCGACGCGCATGCAATCGATGCGATGTGCTCGCGTGTCATCGGCGCTTCATCGTCGTGCGTGCACGGCGTCGGGTCAGGTCACGACGCGTCGAATCGAACGCGCGATGCGCACGGCACCGTCACACGCGATCGAGCAGTGCGTCGAGGCGCGGCAGCAACGGCGTCGCGCAATGTGCCTGCAACGCGCCGGGGGCCGTGTAACCCCATGCGACGCCCTGGAACGCGACGCGCGCGCGGCGTGCCGCTTCGGCATCGCGGATTTCATCGCCGACGTACAGCACGTCGGCGGGCTGCATGCCGGCTTCGCGCACGAGCGCGCGCAGCCGGCGCGCCTTGCCGAACAGTGGAATGCCGCACGCGAATGTATCGACGTGGCGGCTCGCGTGCGGGCCGAGCCGGTCGCGCACGATGTCCTCGGTGTTCGACGTTGCGATCGCGATGCGGATGCCGCGCGTGGCGAGCGCGTCGAAGGTCGCGTCGACGCCGGGGAACAGCTTCACGTGCGCGATGCGCGGCCGCATCAGCCGCCGCATGTCGATCGTCACGCGCGGCACCTTCCACATCGGCACCTCGAGCGCGCGGATGATCTCGCGCGCCGACATGCCGCGCAGCGCGGGGCGCAGCTCGGGCGTCGCGTCGCGAAAGCCGTGCAGGCGCGATGCCTCCGTCAGCGCCGCGAGAAAGCAGTCGAGCGAATCGGCGAGGGTGCCGTCGAAGTCGAATGCGATGAGTCGATAGGGCATGAGGCGATGCGGGAGGATCGGGTTGTTGCTACTCGTAGTGGTAGCGGCAGGACACGATGCTGATCTGAAGATCGTCCGCTTCGTAGACCAGACGATTCGTATCGTCGATGCGGCGCGACCAGAATCCGGACAGATTGGCCTTCAGCGGTTCGGGTTTGCCGATGCCTTCGAACGGGGTCCGTTGGGCTTCACGAATGAGCTGGTTGATGCGCTTGAGCGTCTTGCGGTCTTGCCCTTGCCAATAAACGTAGTCGTCCCACGCGTCGGAAGTAGAGAGCACGCGGCGGACGCTCATTCATCGTCCCCCGCGAGCTTGTGCTCTTTCGTCTTGCCCTTGCGCAACTGCGCGATCGAGCGCTCGAGGTGAGCGACGTTGGCCGGCGAGCGGAGCAGGTGAACTGTCTCCATCAGGCTGTCATAGTATTCCTGCGACATGATGACTGCATTCGGCGCGTCGCGACGCGTGATGAGCGTCACGTCCGCGTCGTCGACGACCTGGTCGATGACGGTCTTCAGATTGCCGCGGGCATCCGAAAAGTGAATCGTGCGCATGATTGGCCTCACTTGTACTTGAAACTGTACAAGTATGGCACGAGCGGATATCTTGTACGGTTTGCTGTACATGTCGAGTCGAACCTCGCTTGTCGCCCACTCCGCGCCGCGCTATCGTTGCTGCTCCGCCCCCGATCCGACCGGAGAGCCGACGTGCCCGCAGCCACCCCCGCCACGCTGAGATTTTCCACCGACAAGCGCGAACTCGACATCGACGTGATCTTCGATTTCCTGCATCGCGAAGCGTACTGGTCGCAGGGTATCCCGCGCGACGTCGTCGAGCGCGCGATCGAAGGCTCGCTGTGCTTCGGCGCGTATGTCGGCGACCGGCTCGTCGGGTTTGCGCGGCTCGTGACCGACCATGCGACGTTCGCGTACCTGTGCGACGTGTTCGTCTTGCCGGCCGAACGCGGCAAGGGCCATGGCCGCGCGCTGATCGACCACGTGTTCGCGCAGCCGATGGTGCAAGGCCTGCGCCGCATCATGCTCGTGACGACCGACGCGCACGAACTGTACCGGCCGGTCGGCTTCGGGCCGTCCGCGCATCCCGAGCGGCTGATGGAGATCCGCCGCCCCGATATCTACGCGAAACGCTGACGCGGGGCGAACCCATGCGAGCGCATACAATACGCGCTTTCGTTTTTGCCGAAGGGAAGCAGATCATGACCGAACAGGAAGCCGAACAGCTCGCCACGCATCGTCATTACAAGGGCGGGCTGTATCGCTACATCGGCGTCGCCCGTCATTCCGAGACCGAGGAATCGGT
This sequence comes from Burkholderia sp. Bp9140, assembly GCF_003853425.1. NCBI lineage: Bacteria > Pseudomonadati > Pseudomonadota > Betaproteobacteria > Burkholderiales > Burkholderiaceae > Burkholderia > Burkholderia sp. Bp9140. The sequence continues at coordinate 112,997 of NZ_QTPQ01000022.1, read as the reverse complement.
GGTCGTATACGAGCATCTGTGGCCGCATGCGCGCGGCCTGTGGGTGCGGCCGGAAGCGATGTTCAACGAGAACCTGCCGGACGGCACCCCGCGGTTTCGCAAGCTGCGCGACTGAGCGCGCCCGCCGTGTCGTGCGGCGCGGACTGCTGGTGCATCGCCAGCGCGAAGAAGCGCCGGATTTCGTCCATCAACTCCGCACGCGCCGATGCGAAATCGAATGCGCGTTGGTTTTCGTGCGCGAAGCGCCGGCGCCACACGTCCGCCGCATGCCGTGCTTCGCGTGCACGCAGGTCGTCGAGTTCGGGTGTGCGCAGCGCGTGATCGGCGATCAGCGTCACGCCGTCGCGGCTGACTTCCAGCAGGCCGCCCGCGACGAGCAGGCGGCGGTGCTCGCCGCCCGGCGCGGCAACGAGCGTCACGACGCCGGGCCGCAGCCGCGTGAGCAGCTGCGCATGATGCGGGTAGATGCCGAGCTCCCCGCTTTCCCCCGGCACGACGACGAAATGTGCGTCGCCCGAATACAGCACGTCCTCCACGCTGAGGATGTCGAGCTTCATCGACGTCGGCATGTATGTCTCCTTCAAACCGCCGCCGCGCCGGCGACGATCTCGCACAGCTCGGTGGTGATCTGCGCCTGGCGCGTCTTCTGATACAGGTGCCGCAACTCGCGCAGCACGCGATCGGCATTCTCCGTCGCGGTCTGCATGCTGAACATCCGCGCGCACTGCTCGCACGCGTAATTCTCGACGACGGCCTGGTAGAGCGTCGCCTCGACGTAGCGCAGCAGCAAGGTGTCCACGGCCGGCTTCGGCGCAGGCTCATACAGATAGTCGGACGTCGCGGCGTCACCGGACGGCGCGCCGGTGGCGAGGCCGGTGATCGGCAGCACCGCGTCGATGCGCGGCGAGTACGCGAGCGGGCTCGTCAATTGGTTGTACGCGATGTGCAGCTCGTCCAGTTCGCCGTTGACGAACGCAGTGAGCGGCACGAGCAATGCGCCGAGCAGCTGCTCGAAGTGCGGCTCGGCGGCGAGGCCGCTTGCGCGGGCGGTGATGGTCGCGCCGTGGCGCATCAGCGGCGCAATACCGCGCGCGCCGATCACGCTGAGTTCGCACGCGACGCCGGCCCGGTCCCAGCGTTCGAGCGCATCCACGCATTCGACCAGCAGCCGCGTGTTGAGCGGGCCGCACAGCCCGCGATCGGTGCTGACGACGATCAGGCCGACGCGGCGCACGGGCATGCGTCTTGCCATCAGCGCGGAGACGTGGCCGGACCGGTCGCGCAGCACGCGTTCGGCCATCTCCCGGATGCGCGCCGCGTAGGGCCGGAAATCGCGCGCCCGCCGCTGCGCGCCCGCCATCTTGGTGCGGGCCATCATTTCCATCGCCTTCGTGATCTTGCGCGTGGACGAGGTACTGGTGATCTTCGAGCGGATTTCGCGGATGTGCATGGGAGGCGGGAGGCAGGTCGCCCGGTATCGCCGGTGCGCTGTGGCGACGCGATGTCGGTCGTGGGGTCGGCCGTGAGGTCGGTATCGCGCCGCGGCCATCGAACTGTCATCGCGCGATTTCATGCTATCGGGATTTCACCTGAAACGATTGACGGCGATCAAGCGATCGCGTCCGGTTACGGACCAGAATGGGTTCACCGGTCGCCGCACCGGGCGTTCGATGGCCGCTTGCCGTCAGCATCGGAAGATCGATGCACACGCATCGAAGTACGCATACGTCAAGACGGCGCTTGAGACGTGCGATTCGTCGCGGGTGCAGCGCGGACGATCGCTGTACAGCCCGGCACCCGGATTTTCCCCTTCATGTTCTACGGAGCAAGGCATTCGATGAATTCGAGCGATACCGATACCACCACGCCTGCCGCGCCCGCCACGCCGTCTGCCAACGCTCCGGCGTTGCCGATCTTCTGGCCGATGGCCGCCGCCGCTGCGATGTTCCGGCTGGGCTCGGAATTCACCGCGCGCAACCTGCGCTTCGCCGCGGAGGAGGAGAAGCTGCATTGCGAACCGCATCCGGCGCTGGCGTCGCCGAACCGCGCGCTGCTGGAACTGCGCACGATGACGTTCCGCGATTATTCGGTCGCGCCGGCGCACGGGCTGCCGACGATCGTCGAAGCGCCGTATGCGGGGCATCGGGCGATGATCGCCGACTATCAGCCGGGGCAGAGCCTGATGCAGACGCTGCGCGAGCACGGCGTGACGAACGTGTACCTGACCGACTGGCGCTCGGCGACCGAGGACATGCGGGATCTCGAGATCGACCAGTACCTGGCCGAGTTGAACGTATGCGTCGACGAGCTCGGCGGGCGCGTGAATCTCGTCGGTCTGTGCCAGGGCGGGTGGATGTCCGCGATGTATGCGGCGCGTTTTCCGCACAAGGTCGCGAGCCTCGTGCTCGCGGGCGCGCCGATCGACACGGATGCGGGCGACGGCCCGATCAAGCGGATGGCGCACGCCTGTCCGACGTCGTTCTACGAGGAACTGGTGACGATGGGCGGCGGCCTGATGCGCGGGCGTTTCATGCTGCGCGGCTGGAAGAACATGCATCCCGACCAGCACTATCTCGCCGAGCACGTCGACCTGTACGAACACCTCGACGACGCAGACTACCTGCGCAAGCGCGAAGCATTCGCGAACTGGTACGAAAGTCCGATCGATCTGCCGGGCCGCTGGTATCTGCAGGCAATCGTGCAGATCTTCAAGGAGAACCGGCTCGCGAAGGGCACGTTCGTCGCGCTCGGGCGTACGCTCGACCTGAAGGCGATCACGTGCCCCGTTTATCTGCTTGCCGGCGCTGCCGACGACATCACGACGCAGGAGCAGGTGTTTGCCGCGCAGGACCTGGTGGGGACGCCCGCCTCGCAGGTGACGCGCCAGCTCGTGCCGGGCGGGCATATCGGGCTATTCATGGGATCGCGCACGCTGAAGGACGTGTGGCCGGGCATTGCCCGCTGGATTGCCGCGAAGCGGTAGCGGCTGCACGGGGGCTGACGCGCGGTGCGCCTGCGCGTCGGCGCGGCGACAACGGTGCCGGCACGAACGCTGGCGACGGGCGAGCGGTCGCGCCGCGCCGGCAGATCAACCGCCGGCCAGCGCGCTCGCGAGCGCCGGCGGCGCATCCGCGACCGTCACCTCAGGCGTGCCATGCCACGCCGCGAGCTTCTTCACGGCCTTCGCGACGTCGGCCGCGAGCCCGCTGCCGAACCGCACGCCCGGCTCGACATGCACCGCCTTCAATTCGAACGTGCCGAGCGCGCGATGTGCTTTCGCGTCGACGCGCCCGATCAGCCGGCCGCGATGCAGCACCGGCAGGCAGAAATAGCCGTAGCGCCGCTTGTGCGCGGGCGTATAGCACTCGATCGTGTAGTCGAACCCGAACAGTGTCGATGCGCGCCGCCGGTCCCACACCACCGGATCGAACGGCGACAGCAGCGTCGTGACCGTCGAGCGCAGCGTGTCGGCCGCGGCGGCCGGCAGCAGCGCTTCGAGCGAGCGATGCACGTAGGCCGGCTCCTTCCAGCCGGCGATCTCCACCGGAATCAGCTCGCCCGCGACCGCGAGCTGGTCGAGCTCCGCGCGGTACGGACGGCGCGGCAGCCGGTAGTAATCGGCCACCCAGTCCGCGCGCACGACGCCGAGCGCGCGGCACGTATGGTCGAGCAGCGCGGGCAGCACCGCGTCGCGCGGCGGCAGGTCGCGCGCGTCGTCCCAGCCGGGCAGCACGCGTTCGCGCACGTCGTAGATGCGCTGGAAATTGCGGCGCTCGGACACCATCAGCTCGCCGGTCGTGAACAGCACTTCGAGGTGCTTTTTCTCGGGCTTGCGGTCCCACCATCCGTTGCCCTTCACGCCGTCCTCGCGGACGAAATCCGCCGACCGCACGGGGCCTTCGTCGCGAATCCGCGCGAGCAGCCGCTCGATGTCCGCGCGGTTCCGCTCGTGCCATTCGGCCGCGTATTTCCAGCCCATCCCGGATGGATCGAGCATCTTGTAGCGCATCAGCCCGAATTGCTCGACCGGCAGGAAGCACGCTTCGTGCGACCAGTATTCGAACAGGCGGGCCTCGGCGAGATGTTCGTCGAGCCACCGCGGGGCAAAGTCGCCGAGACGGCTGAACAGCACGAGATACGGGCTGCGCGCGACGACATGAATGGTATCGATCTGCAACTGCGCCATTCGGCGGATCGTGTCGAGCACGTCGGCCTTGGTGGCCTTGCGGCGGGGCGGGGTCAGCAGGCCCTGCGCGGCGAGATGCAGCGCGCGGGCGGCGGCGGGCGAGAGCGTAAGCATCGGAGCGGCTGCTGAGGGTGGCGGTCGGGCACCACTTTAGCGCGAAAGCGGCGCACGTGTGCGATGCGCACGCGCGCGCGCCGCGTCTGACAATGCTTGACAGATGCGCGGCGCGACTTTCCCTATAGTGCGGACATGGCGCGACGCAATGTGCGCGCACCGATTCCGCTTCCGACGCACATATGTCAATGGCACGCAGGAAGCAGATCTGGGATTCTCAACCCCCAACGAGAGACCCGGAGCCCTGAGCGGACATCCATGCGGCTGTGCACCGGCCCCGTGTGGATGTCCGCTGATTTTTTTTGTTTTCCGGTTTTTTCGGTCGACTGCCTGTTCCCGCCAGCCAGCCCGTTCATTGCCGCTTGCCGCGCGCGACTTCGTCGCCGGCGCCGGGCGGCAGCCGCCGCGTGATCGGAATCGACGCGAACGAACACAGCCCGACCACGACGAACGCGGGCCAGAAATCCGACCACACCATCGTCTGATGGCCCTGCAGCCAGTGCGACACGTGCAGCACGAGGCCGGCGACCGTCACGCCGAGCCCGAGCGACATCTGCTGCACGACGCTGCCGAGGCTCGTCGCGCGGCCCGCGTCGGCTTGCGAGATATCCGCGTAGATCATCGAATTCAGGCTCGTGAACTGCAGCGCGGGGAAGATGCCGCCGACCAGCACGATGGTCCAGATCGCCCAGGTCGCCATGCCCGGATGGAACAGGCCGTACGCGGCGATCGCCAGCCCCGCGAACGCGGCGTTGTAGATCAGCACCGTGCGAAAGCCGAAGCGGCGCAGCGTATGGGTGGCCGTCGAGCGGCTCATCGCACCGCCGAGCGCGGACGCGCAGGTGATCAGCCCGGAGTGGAACGCGCTCATCCCGAGGCCTTCCTGCAGTGCCAGCGGCAACAGGAACGGCACCGCGCCGAGGCCGATGCGGAACAGCGATCCGCCGACCACGCTCGCGTGGTAGGTCGGGATCTTCAGGAAGCTGAGGTCGAGCACCGGACGCGCCTTGCGGCGCGCGTACGGCACGTAGAGCGCGAGCATCACCGCGCCGGCCGCGCACATCATGAGCGCGTTGGCGCGCGACGTGAGCGAGCCGTCGATCAGCGTGAGGCCCATCAGCAGCAGCGCGGCGCCGCTTGCCGACAGCAGGAAGCCGAACCAGTCGAGCGGCCCGGGATCGGGCTCGTGCGTGTTCGCGATGTGCTTGCTCGCCAGGTAGATCCCGTAGATGCCGATCGGCACGTTGATGAAGAAGATCATCCGCCAGTGCAGGTAGGTCGTGATGAAGCCGCCGACGAGCGGCCCGACGGTCGGCCCGAACAGCGCGGGAATCGCGAGGTAGTTCATCGCGCGCACGAGATCGGAGCGCGGCACCGCGCGGAAGATGATGATCCGGCCGACCGGCACCATCATCGCGCCGCCGACGCCTTGCACGAAGCGCGCGAACGTGAGCACGCCGAGGGAATTCGAGGCCGCGCACATCAGCGAGCCGGCGACGAAGATGCCGATCGCGGTGCGGAATACGGAGCGCGCGCTGAAGCGGTCGGCGAGCCATCCGCAGATCGGGATGAAGACGCCGAGGCCGACCACGTAGGCCGTGATCGCAATGTTCAGTGTGACGGGATTGTGCCCGAAGTCCCTCGCCATCGCGGGCAGTGCGGTGACGATGATGTTTGCGTCGACGCTTTCCATGAACAACGCACAGGCAACGATGAGCGGTGCTAGAAAGACGGGCGACATGGGCAGGGCGCGCGGTAAAGTCGCCATTATGCCCACAATGTGGTCGTTGCGTCACGTGAGACAACGCTTGTTCCGCATGTTGCAACGGTCGTTCCTGTTGCCGTGCCGGCAAAAAGAGACGACTGCCGTGCCGTCGCAATGCATGACATGACCTGTGACGCAGCCGAGCAGGCACGGAACCGAAACTTGCGTGCGATGCGCCTTTCGTGCGACAGTCGGAACTCATCTGCGGAATACAACGACGCGCATCGATCGACGGCCATCGAGACGAGCGCACGCGCGAACGAGACCCCTGCCGATCCACTCACCATCGAAAGGAGGGGACACGTCATGACGTCACGTCGTGCCGCATCGACCGCATCGCATCCTGCCTCGCACTCGCACTCGCCCATGCCCGCGCCGCGCCTGCGCTGGGCGGCCGTCATGGCCATCGCGTACCTGGCCGTCGCCGGCTGCGCGGCGCAAGCCGACAGCGCGAATCACGCGGCCGCGCAGGCGGCCGGCCAGTCCGCCGCGCCGGCCTCGGCGGCGCTCGCGAGCCCGGCCTCCGGCAGCACGCTGCTGCCGCCGCCGAGCCAGCTCTACGGCGACCTGTTCGTCGCGGTGCAGACCGCGCAGCGCTATCCCGACCAGAAGACCTTCGTCGACGCGACGCCCGATACCGATCCGGCGACGATCATGCAGTTGTATCAGCAACAGAAGTCGCAGCCGGGCTTCTCGCTGAAGGCGTTCGTCGACCAGCATTTCACGCCGCCGCCGAACCAGACGCTGCGCCAGCACATCGACTGGCTGTGGCCGCAGCTCACGCGCACCAGTGCGACCGTGCCGCCGTACAGCTCGCTGATCCCGATGCCGAAGCCGTACGTGGTGCCGGGCGGGCGCTTCCGCGAAGGCTACTACTGGGATACCTATTTCACGATGCTCGGGCTGCAGGTATCGGGGCGCGAGGATCTCGTCGACGACATGCTCGACAACTTCGCACATCTGATCGATACGATCGGGCACATCCCGAACGGCAACCGCACGTACTACGCGAGCCGCTCGCAGCCGCCGTTCTTCGCGTACATGGTCACGCTCGCCGCGCAGGCCGAAGGCGACAAGGTCTACCAGAAATACCTGCCGGCGCTGCGCAAGGAGCATGCGTACTGGATGCAGGGCGAAACCACGACGCCGCGCGGGCAGGCCGCGCGGCACGTGGTCGCGATGCCGGACGGCGCGGTGCTGAACCGCTACTGGGACGCGAGCGACACGCCGCGCGACGAGTCGTATCGCGAGGACGTGACGACCGCGAAGGCCGTGCCGGATCGCCCCGCGAACGAGGTGTACCGCGACCTGCGCGCGGGCGCCGAAAGCGGCTGGGACTACAGCTCGCGCTGGTTCGGCGACGGCAAGACGCTCGCGACGATCCGCACGACGTCGATCGTGCCGGTCGACCTGAACAGCCTGATGTTCCATCTCGAGAGGACGATCGTGAAGGGCTGCACGGTCACGCACGACGTCGCATGCGTCGCGGACTTTTCCGGGCGGGCGGCGCGCCGCGCGGCCGCGATCAACCACTATCTGTGGAACCGTCACGGCTATTACGGCGACTACGACTGGCCGTTGCGCAAGCCGCGCGACGGCGTGACGGCCGCGACGCTGTATCCGCTGTTTACCGGCGTCGCATGGCCCGAGCGCGCGAAGGCGACCGCGCGCGAGGTGCGCAAGACACTGCTGCAGCCGGGCGGTCTCGCGACGACGACCGAGAACACGGGCCAGCAATGGGACGCGCCGAACGGCTGGGCGCCGCTGCAGTGGATCGCGATCGAAGGGCTGCGCCGTTACGGCGAACCGGCGCTCGCGAAGGACATCGGCACGCGCTTCCTGGCCGACGTGAAGCATGTGTATGCGACCGAAGGCAAGCTCGTCGAGAAGTACGTGGTCGAGGGGGCCGGCGAGGGCGGCGGCGGTGGCGGCGAATATCCGCTGCAGGACGGCTTCGGCTGGACCAACGGCGTCACGCTGAAACTGCTCGGGCTGTACGGCGAGTGAGAGGCCGCGTGCGTCGCACGCAGGCACTTGAATGCACACGGGCCGGACCGCCGCGCACGCGGTAGTCCGGCCCGTGTCGCATGCGCTGTGCGTCAGAACGTGATCGTCGTGCGCACGCCGAGCACCGTTTCGTCGCCGATGCGCGCGCCGGCCGCGTTCGGGTTCGGGATCCCGCCGCCCGGCCGGAAGAAATGCTGCAGGTCGGCCTGCAACTGCCACCACGGCGTGACCTGGTACTGGTAGGTCGCCTCGATCACCGTTTCCGCGCGGCGCACCGGATAGCCGGGTGTCGTGTAGGCGCCGGTGTCGCCGTCGAGCGCACGCGCATGCGAGCCGATCTTCGCGTAGCCGACCGCGATGCCGGCCGTATCGTTGTCGCGGCCCTTGAACGGCGCCTTGAGCGTCACGCCCGCATTCGCCGCGAAATCGACGACGTTGCGATCGCCCGGCGCGCCCATCACGCGCGCGAACACGCCGACCGAGCGCGGGCTGTCGGCCGACGGCCGCCACACCATCTGGTCCGCGACCGCATAGAAACCGTAGTTGCCGCGATGCGTGGCGGGAATCCCGTTGCTGGCCGGATTCGCGAGCGACAGCCCGTCCGTGCCGACGCGCGGGTCGTTCGCGTGCTGCGACTGATACCAGAAGCCGAGCTTGTACGTGCCCGGCAGGCCGGCCGGTTGCGGCGCCTTCGGATCGGCGGGCGCCGCGTTCAGCGCGTACTGGAGTTCGCCGATCACGAACGCGCCGCTGCGCAGGTTGAAGTTGGTGCCGTGCGCGTTCAGCGCCTGCGCGTCGCCGTCGCTGCGGCCGGCCGGGTTGCCGTCGAACACGCCGACCAGCGCGGTCCACGCGTCGGCCGGCTTCACGCGCAGCCGCACGCCGAGCGACGACAGCGGATACGCGGGGCCGCCGGCCGGCAGGTCGGTCGCCGGCAGAACGGGCCAGCCGAACGTCGCGTTCATGAACGTCGCCGCGTACTGGCTCACCATGAATTCCTGGTCGACGCTCTGCTGGCCGACCTTCACGTCGGCCTTGCCGTCGAGAAACGCCTGCTGGTACCAGAGCTCCCACAGTCGCGTGGTCGAATTCGCCTCGATGCCGGTCGCGGTCTGCAGCGTCTGCAGATAGCGCTGCGTGAGGTTGGTGCCGTGGATCTGCAGCCCCGACACGTTGAACGTGCCGCCCGGCAGCCCGACCGCCTTTTCCGTATCGACGTTGAAGCCGAATTGCGTGAGGCCCTGGTACGCGCCGCCGCGATTCGTGCCGCCCGCGGCGTTGTACAGGTATTCGCTGGTTTCCTGCAGGCTCAGCGTGACGCCGTGGTCGCCGAGGACGTCGCGCAGGCCGCCCATGTTGCCGAGCAGGTTCGAGCGCTCCAGGAAACCGGTTGGGGCGGGCGCGGCAGCATCGGCGGCCTGCGTGGGGGCGGTGTCGCTGGCACCGGCCGCCGGTTCGGCAGCAGTGGCTGGCAACGACGATTGTGCGATTGCGGGTGCAGCGGCGGCGAGCGACAGCAACAGCGTTGCGAGCGCATCGAGACGTGGTTTGCGCGGCGCGGGTTCGAAGCGATTCTTCATGCGGGCTCCGTTGTTTGATTGTCTGGTTGGCTGAGGAAGTGGAGGCGTGAGGCGGTGGCATGGGCGCGGGCGGCGCGTGGGCGCACGGCCGCTCGGCGCCGACGCTTACGGCAGCCAGCCGCCGATACGCCACACCTGCGTGAAGCCGAGGCGCGACGCCGCCGTGCAGAGCAGCGCGACGAGCGCGATGGCGGCCGCCACCGCGCCGGCCAGCACGCAGTCGAGCGGGCGGGGTGCCGCCGGCATGTGCGCGAGCGCGCTGCCGCGCCAGTTGCTGAATGTTCGGGCGAGCGGCGACAGGGTCGAAACGCCCGAGCGGCCGCACACGACGTGTACGCGTCGCTTGAGTCTGGCTGCGAACGATTGAAAGAACATGACGTACCTCCGTCCGGTCCGGCGAATGCTGGACGACGTGATCGAGCGCGGGCGCATGAAGCGACCTGCGATCGGCGGTTGGAACGTAACGGAGCGTGCGACGGACGAACCGGCGATGCCGACCCGGGAGGACGCGCGCTAACCCGACGAATGCGAGCTAGCGGCACCGACATGCTGGCTGCTATCTCGCGATGGCTTGGCCGGCCTGGACCGGCGTCGAACTGCAACTGGAGCATGTGTCCACGGAGGGACTCCCTTGATGAATTGGGGCGGATTGTAGTCGCGAGTTTTGCTGCGGAGCAAGCAAAAAAGGCAGCGATGTTGCGCATTTCTGACCGGCAGTGCCGCCGCAGCCGGGCTGGTCGATGTCCGGCACAGTGTCCCGCCGGCGGCTCGCGGCGACTGTTGCTCGCACGCATCGGCGGCACGCGCCCGCCCGTGCGCTGAAAGGTTGCGGCGCGTCATTCCGGGCGCAAATCTTTCAGCGTGCGAGTGCCGGAAAAAATATTCCCCGGAGGGCGTGCCAAAGGGTTGACTTCCGTTTCGGCCGGTCCATAGAATCCGCCATCTTCACTCTTGGGGCCGCCGCCTTGGACGCCTGCAGTAGTCGATCTTCGAACCAAGTTTCCGCCTGAGCGACCGACGTCCGCGCCTCATCGAAGCCGCCGTTTGTCCCCCAGGCAAACGGTGCGCGCAGCAGTATTCCGCAGCAACTCCCTACGTGCACCCTGATTCGCTCCGGTTAGCGTGATGCGTTTGCGCATGCGTCATCCGGTTTCGCCGCCGCCCGGTGCGCGGCCGCGTTCGCGCATGCGTGTCGCATGCACCCGAATGGCGGTCCGCGCGCCGGACGGCGGTCAATCGTGTTTTCCGGAACACCGCACAGGAGCCGCCATGAACGACAGTGACAGTTGTCCCTTATGCCCGTTGCATCGACAGACCCTTTCGAACCCGGGTCGCAGGGACATTCCGGCCGACTAGCCTGACACGTCGTTCAGGCCCCGGACTGGCCCCGCGCCCACCACGCGGCCGGCACGCATGCCGTCGCCGCCAGGAGCCAGACCATGAACTTCGGCCTTCTGTTGTCGAATCTCCCGCAGCTCGTGCAACCGCGTTTGTACGACGACGCGATGCCGATGCTCGACGCTCGTCCGCGCGTGTTCTCCCGTTTGTTCACCCGGGTGAAATCGTTGCTCTGCTGAACTGACACGCCGAGCGCGTCTCGGCATGCGCACGCGGGCCCGTTCCGCGCGCGTATGCCAAGGCCACACGCTTGGCCGGATAAAAAACCAGCCGTACGGAATTCATCATGTCCACGCCATCCAACGTCTCTCCACCGATCGCCGTCGAGCGCAGCGCGGTGCTCGACGAAGCCCACCTCGGCGACATCCGCGGTGCCCTCGGCACGATCTCGCATCACGACACCGCCGCGCGCGGCACGTGGTGGGCGCGCTTGCGCACGCTGCTCGCGATCATCGGCCCCGGCCTGATCGTGATGGTCGGCGACAACGACGCCGGCGCATTCGGCACCTATACGCAGGCGGGCCAGAACTACGGCACGACGCTGCTGTGGACGCTGTTGCTGCTCGTGCCGGTGCTGTACGTGAACCAGGAAATGGTGCTGCGCCTCGGCGCGGTCACCGGCGTCGGCCATGCGCGCCTGATCTTCGAGCGCTTCGGCAAGTTCTGGGGCGCGTTCAGCGTGATCGACCTGTTCCTGCTCAACGCGCTGACGATCGTCACCGAGTTCATCGGCATCACGTTCGTGCTGGCTTTCTTCGGGCTCCCGAAGGTCGCGGGCGTGTGCGTGGCCGCCGCGCTGACGATGGCGGCGGTGAGTACCGGCGACTTCCGGCGCTTCGAGCGGTTCGCGATCGGGCTGTGCGTGCTGAGCCTGCTGCTCGTGCCGGTGCTCGTGTCGATCCACCCGCCGGTGTCGCAGATGTCGCGCGACTTCTTCGTGCCGAACTGGCCCGCGCACACGAGGTTGTCCGACGTGATGCTGCTCGTGATCGGCATCGTCGGCACGACGGTCGCGCCATGGCAGCTGTTCTTCCAGCAGAGCTACGTGATCGACAAGCGCATCACGCCGCGCTTCATGAAGTACGAGAAGATCGACCTGTGGATCGGCATCGCGTTCGTGCTGATCGGCGCGGTCGCGATGATCGGCTTCAGCGCCGCGCTGTTCGGCGGTCATCCGGAAGCGGGCAACTTCACCGATGCGGGCGGCGTGATCGCGGGCCTCGAGCGGTATGCGGGCCGCACGAGCGCGACGCTGTTCGCGGTCGCGCTGCTCGACGCATGCATCATCGGCGCGGCGGCGGTGTCGCTGTCGACCGCGTACGCGATCGGCGACGTGTTCAAGATCCGTCATTCGCTGCATCGCGGCGTGTCGGATGCGAAGGGCTTCTACCTCGTCTACTTCGGGATCGTCGCGGCCGCTGCCGCGCTCGTGCTGATCCCGGGCAGCCCGCTCGGCCTGCTGACCGAAGCGGTGCAGACGCTCGCGGGCGTGCTGCTGCCGAGCGCGACGGTGTTCCTGCTCGTGCTCTGCAACGACCGCCAGGTGCTCGGTCCGTGGGTCAACTCGACGAAGCTCAACGTGTTCACGGGCGCGGTGATCTGGGTGCTCGTGCTGCTGTCGATCATCCTGACCGCGTCGGTGATGTATCCGGACATCAGCGGCGAAGCGATCGTCGACGTGCTGGTCGGCGGCACGGTGCTCGCGATCGCGGGTTATCTCGCGACGGTGCTGATCCGCCGCAACAAGCGCGTCGTCGAGCCGGGCATCGATCGCGCGCTGCGCGACACGTGGCGCATGCCGCCGCTCGATTCGCTCGAGCCGCAGAACATGACGGTCGCGACGCGCGTCTGGATGGCCGTGCTGCGCGGCTATCTGGTGATCGCGGTCGGTCTCGTGATCGTCAAGGTCGTGCAGATGACGCTGCTGAAGTAACGGCGCCCGTCCGGCACGAAGCGGCGCCGCGCCGCAACCCGAACATGCCGGCCCGCGAGGCCGGCATGTTCGTTTGCGCGGGTGCGTCGTGCGGGCGTCAGATCAGCTCGAGCTTGGACGTCAGGTACGTGAGCTGGATCCGGTTCGCGACGCCGAAGCGCTTGCGCAGCTTGCGCAGGTGATAGTCGACGTTGTGCGCGCTGGTGTCGAGGCGCCGGCCGATCTCCTTGTCGGATGCGCCTTCCGCGATGCCGAGCAGCAGTTCCTGCTCAAACGGCGTGAGCCCGTTGACCGTGCGCTCGCGCGACGTCGCGATCAGTTGCGGTGACGCGAACTTGTGCACCGACAGCCCGATCGACAGCGCCTGCTCGATCGTCGCCGGCGTGATCCACTCGCGCGTGCGGCGCGGTGCGGTGAAGCTCATGAACGCGTGCAGCCGCGTACCGGGCACGGCCATCGAATACATGATGCCGCTGCACATGCCGTCGTCCTGCATGGTCTGCAGGAAGCCGTCGAGCGCGGCCGGTGTCACGCACGGGCCGTCGACGCGCGCGCGGTGTTCGCGGCGCAGCTGCTGCAGGTCCCACACGATCGGCATGTTGCACACGCGTGCGTCGAGCGTGCGCGGATCGATGTCGTGATGGTTGTGCCGCACGTAGTCGCCGCGGTAGGTGGTCGGCGTGAACGCTTCGTGCAGGTAGAGGCTTTCGACGCGCTCTCGCGAGAATTCGAGCGCGAAATACGCGAACGTCGAGAAGCCTGTCAGGTGCAGCAGGCTTGCGACGATCCGGTTGCGTTCCGCGGTGCTCTGCGCGTGCGCGAGCGTATCCGCGACGCCGAGCTTCGGCGCGTTAGGTTGCGCGATGTCGCCGCGCTTGACGTCATCGCACCAGACGACCTGCACCGGGCGCTCTCTCGACGCGTCGGCGCAGGCGACCGTCCGCCGGGGCGGACGGGACAAGGTTGGGGCGACCGCTTCTTCATGCAATGCAATATCGGACATGAGCCATCCCTCGGAATCGACGCGCATCGCGTGGCGGCAGCCGTGTCGTGCACGGCGCTCGCGACGGTGCGATCGAGCATCTTTATGATATGCGCAGATCGTCATCCAGACGAAACGCGGGGGCATTGTACAAAAATGCCAGTGTGCGCGTAATATGCCGTAATACTAATGCGGGCGAAAGGTTCATATTCGCACTGCTATAGAGACGACCAGAAAATCATAAAGAAAAGACCAGAGCGTGACGGGGCAAGTTCACATATTGGGAAAGGGTGGGCTCCTCATGACATATGCTGACGACGCGCCACGCGTCGAGTGGTTTTCGCAAGCGGATATCGCGGCCGCTGCCGCTTATTCGAAAGAAATTCATGCAATCGAGCGCGACGTTTTTACCGGCATTCAAATCGCGCCCGGTAAATCCGACCTGGCTGCCGTCGATTTCGCCCAATGCCATGCCCGATTGCGGCAAATCGGTTTCAGCACGCTCGGCTACGGTGCGTACGAGATGATCGGGCGACGCATCCTGTGCGCGCATCTGCTGCGCGACCTCGCGCCCGCGACGTTCATGCAGCCGTATATCGAGGGCATGCTCTACGAGAGCGACCCGCGTTTCGCGCAGGTGCGGCAGAGCGGCTTTCCGGTCGCGTGGCGGCTCGACGAGATCGAGTCGGCCGCGCAGGGCAGCGGCGATCGCAAGGTACTCGCGCTGGCCGGCCATTTGCGTGCGCATGCAATGAACAGCGGCGTGATCTTCAGCCTGTCGGCGCCGCGGCTCGACCTGCGCGTCGCGGTGAACGTGACGTCGGAAGCCCACGGCACCGAGTGGATCGGCGATCGCGTGATCGGCGGCGCGCTGTCGGTGAGTCTCGCCGTGCATCGCGTCGCGCTGCCGTTTCTCGAGGCGCGCATCGCGCGCATGCGCGGCTTCGCGCTCGGCGACGAACAGCAGCAGGTGCTCGAGCGCCTCGTGCACGGCCTGTCCGACCAGGAGATCGCTAGCGCGCTGCGCACGTCGCTGCACAAGGTCGGCCACCATATCCGTTCGCTCGAAAAACTCTTCAACGTCCAGAACCGCGCGCAGCTCGCGTATCTCGCCGGACGCCGCCTGGAGCACTGACCCGTTCCGCCCGCGCGGCGCCCGCCGCGTGATGGAAGCGGTTCCGGCGACGCGCGCGCACAGGCGCCGCCGGGTTTCGTAGTCCGATCCGATCGCCGCCGGAAAACTGCCGCGACGCTACGAGGCGCGTCCCTTTTTACGCGGTTTCGCGTCGCTACACTCGTCCCATTCAACGGTCCGCGCGGCGCGGGGCATGACGGCCCGCGCCCGCCGGCGACAACGACAGGACGACGGCACGATGGCAGAACCGAAGGCGCTCCCTCGCGACTGGCAGCGGATTTTTTCCGCCGGCCGCAGCGTGTCCGGACGTCGTCTCGGGGCGTCGCCGCGCGCCGACCTGTTTCTCGCCGCGTTCATCGTGTCGGTGGTCGCGCTGTTCATCCTGCCGCTGCCGCAGGCCGCACTCGACGGGATGATTTCGCTGAACCTCGCGGCGAGCGTCGTGCTGCTGACGGTGTCGACCTACGTGCCGTCGGCCGTCAGCTTCTCGTCGTTTCCCGCGCTGCTGCTGTTCACCACGCTGTTCCGGCTCGCGCTGAACATCGCGTCGTGCAAGCTGATCCTGCTGCACGCGAACGCGGGCCACGTGATCGACGCGTTCGGGCGGCTCGTGGTCGGCAACAACGTCGTGGTGGGCGGCGTGGTGTTCCTCGTCATCGCGGTCGTGCAGTTCATCGTGATTGCAAAGGGCTCGGAACGGGTTGCCGAAGTCGGCGCGCGCTTCTCGCTCGACGCGATGCCGGGCAAGCAGATGAGCATCGACGCGGACCTGCGCGCGGGCATCATCAGCGCCGACGAAGCGCGCGAGCGCCGCGAGAAGCTCGAGCAGGAATCGCAGATGCACGGCGCGATGGACGGCGCGATGAAGTTCGTGAAGGGCGACGCGATCGCGGGCCTCGTGATCGCGTTCATCAACATCGTCGCGGGGATCGCGGTCGGTACGCTGATGCACGGCATGGATATCGGCGAGGCGCTGCAGCGCTACGCGATCCTGACGGTCGGCGACGGGATGGCGTCGCAGATCCCGTCGCTGCTGGTGTCGATCGCGGCCGGCATCGTGACGACGCGCGTCGCGACGCGCGACACGCGGCAGCGCCAGCTCGGCGAACAGCTGGGCGAGCAGCTCGGCGCGCATCCGCGCGCGCTGCTGATCGCGGCGCTGGTGCTGGCCGGCTTCCTCGTCGTGCCGGGCTTCCCGAAGTGGTCGTTCGCGCTGATCGCAATCGGCCTCGGCGTGTTCGCGTTCACGCAGCTGAAACGCAAGACGACCGCGCCGAGCTTCAACCTGATTCATATCGCCGGACGCATCGGCGCGGCCGACGACGGCCAGCCCGCGAAGGTGTCGCATGCGGCGGGCGTCACGTCGCTGATCGCGGTGTCGCTGTCGGACGACCTGCGCACGACGCTCAATCTCGCGCAGTTGCAGGCCGCGCTGTCGAGCGCGAAGGCGCGCGTCGACGCGGACATCGGCACGGTGTTTCCGCGCATCACGCTGAACGACGACGAGGGCGCGCCGGCCGGCACGTACCGCATCTACCTGCAGGACGTGCTCGCCGCGCATGGCGCGCTGAAGCCGGGCTGGCTGCTGTGGGACGGCGTCGCGCCGCTGCCGGAGCGCGCGGAGCGCCAGCCGGCCGAGGCGTTCGGCCCGTTCGCGACCGCGCTGTGGATCAAGCCCGACGGCGCGGCCCCGGACGGCAAGTGGCTGTCGAGCGAAAGCGCGCTCGCCGCGCACGTCGAGCAGGTCGTGCGCCAGCACGCGGACGAACTGCTCGGCATCCAGGAAACGCAGGCGCTCGTGCACCTGGTGCGCCGCGAGCACCCCGAACTCGTCGGCGAACTGACGCGGCTCGTGCCGCTGCAGCGCGTGACCGAGGTGCTGCGCCGGTTGCTCGCCGAACAGGTGCCGATCCGCAACCTGCGCGTGATCTTCGAGAGCCTGATCACGTGGGCGCCGAACGAGCCGGACGACGTGATCGCGCTGGTCGAGCTGGTGCGTGTCGACCTGCGCCGGATGATCACCGATCGTCATGCGGGCGCGGCGCGCCAGCTGCGCGTCGTGCTGTTCGAACAGAACCTGCAGGAGCGGATCGAGAGCGCGGTGATGCGCACCAAGCAGGGCAACTTCCTCGCGCTGTCGAGCGCGATCAAGCAGGACATCGGCGAGCAGGTGCGCGCGATCGTGCAGGCCGCGCAGGCGGCCGGCCCCGGCGGCCACGGCAATCCGCAAGGCGGCGCGCGCCTCGCGGTGATGGTCGCGCTCGGCGCGCGCCGCTACGTGAAGACGATCCTGCAGCCGGTGCTGCCCGAACTCGCGGTGCTGTCGTACCAGGAGGTCGAGGAGGACGTGCAGCTCCATACGGTCGGCTGGGTGAAGAACCCGCCCGACGACGGCACGCTCGGCGCGGGCGCCGGCGTGCGCACGCCGGGAGTCGTGCAATGACGAGCTCGACGATCCTCGACCTGACCCGGCAGGCGCTGATGCTGGTGCTGCTGCTGTCGCTGCCGATCGTGCTGATCGCCACCGTCACCGGCCTCGTCGTCGCGATCCTGCAGGCCGTCACACAGGTGCAGGACGCCAACATCGGCATCGCGGTGCGGCTGATCGCCGTGATGGTCGCGCTCGTGCTGCTGTCCGGCTGGCTCGGCAGCGAGGTGCTGCGCTTCGCGCAGCAGGCGCTGGAACGCATGTTCGTTTCTTCCCCAGGAGTGCTTTGATGCGTCGACGCGTCGCCCCGATCCGGTTTCAATCGCGCCGCCTGCAACGGGCCGCGCTCGCCATGTGCGCGACCGCGCTGCTCACGGCATCGCTGTGCATGACGGTCGCGCAGCCGGCGCGCGCGGCGGACCTGCGCTGGCGCAACAAGCCGTTCACGATCGTCGCGAACGGCAAGAAGATCGGCGACTTCATCCGCGAGCTCGCGTCGTCGCAGGGCGTGACGGCGGTGGTCGACCCGAAGGTCGACGGCGTGATCAGCGGCCGCTTCTCGGGCACGCCGCAGCAGACGCTCGATACGATCTGCTCGACCTACGGGCTCACGTGGTACTACGACGGCTCGTTCCTGTACGTCGATCCGGCCGACCAGTCGCAGACGCAGATGATCCCGATCCCGCCGAACGCGGCCGGCGAGATCGGCCGCGCGCTGCAGGCGATGCAGATTCCGGACAAGCGCTATACGCTCGTGATCAACGACCGTGCGAACAGCGTGTACGTGGCCGGCCCGCGCCGCTATGTGGAGCTCGTGCGGCAGGCGGTGGGCTCGGTCGGCGACCCATCGGCGAACGGCGCGCATGCGGACATCCGCGCGTTCCGCCTCAGGTACGGCTGGGCGTCGGACTTCACGATCAACCGCTCGGGCAAGGAAGTGACGGTGCCGGGCGTCGCGACGATCCTGCGCCGGCTGTTCGGCAAGGGCGGCGGCACGAACGAGCTGCCGTCGAGCACGCCGCTCGGGCAGGCCGCGCGCCAGGTGAAGCTCGGCTCGGGGCTGACGATCGCGGTGCCGCGGCTCGACTTCCCGGACATTGCCGGCGGCCCGCGTCAGGGTGGCTACGGCGGCGCCGACGGCGCCGCCGGCGGCTTCTCGCCGTTCTCGAATGGCGGCGGCGGAGACACGCTGCCGCAGATCGTCGCCGATCCGGCGATCAACGCGGTGATCGTGCGCGACCTGCCGGAGAACATGTACCGCTACCAGTCGCTGATCAACCAGCTCGACGAGCGGCCGCGCATCGTCGAGATCAACGTGACGATCATCGACATCAACGAGGATTCGCTCGACAGCCTCGGGATCGACTGGCGCCTGCACACGACGCACGGCGACGTGCAGATCGGCAACGGCCAGAATCCGCTGAACGGCAACACGCAGTACAACGGCGCTGGCAATCCGCCGCTCACGTTCGGCATCGGCACGTCGGAGACCGGGCAGACCGGCACCTTCCTGCCGACCGGCATCGCGCTGACCGCGTCGATCGGCGGCTCGCTGCGCAACTACCTGCTCACGCGCGTGAACGCGCTCGCGCAGAAGGGGCAGGCGCAGCTGCGCTCGAAGCCGAAGGTGCTCGCGCTCGACAACACCGAGGCCATTCTCGAGAACCTCACGCAGTTCTACGTGCAGGTGCAGGGCTACCAGGATTCGTCGCTGTACAGTGTGACGACCGGCACCAGCATCAAGGTGACGCCGATGATCGTCGACGAGGCGATCCGCAATGCGGCCGCCGTCTCCGGAAATCCGCAGAGCGTGATGATGTCGATCGACATCCAGGACGGCAACATCGTGCCGGGGCAGGCGGTGTCGAACGTGCCGGTGATCCAGCAGCGCAACATCGTCACCAAGACGATGATCGACGAAGGCAAGAGCCTGCTGATCGCGGGCTTCAACGACGACGAGGTGCGGCTGAACAAGAGCGGCGTGCCGTGGCTGTCGGACATCCCGCTGATCGGCAACCTGTTCAAGTACACCGACAAGTCGGGCAACCACATGGAGCGGTTCTACCTGCTGACGCCGCGCGTGGTGACGACCGCGTCGATGTACGCGCCGGACGGCTCGCCCGTGAACCCGGGCACGGACGGGCCGGCCGATCCGAACGGCAGGTCGATGTATCGCCCGCCGGACAACGACATCGCGGTGCCGCTCACGCCCGTGCCGCTGCCCGGCACGAAGTTCGGCCCGCCCGCGCTGCCGCCGCCGCCGAAGGATTCGGCGTCGCAGCCCGTGGCGACGACCGCAGGAGCGTCCACCCATGTCGACGACCATCATTGACCCGCACGGCGACGGCGCACTGCCCGGCGGCGCGGCGGCCGGGCCGGCCGCACTCGCGTCGCCGTGGAACCTCTGCTTCCTCAGCGGGCCGATGTACGGCCGCACGATGTCGCTCGCCCGCGGCGCGAACTGGGTCGGCACGGCCGCCGATTGCGAAGTGATCCTGCCCGATCGCGAGATCGGCACGAAACAGATGTGCCTGCAGGTCGGCGCGCTCGCCGTGACGGTGCAGAACCACGGCGGCGACGGCGGCGCGCCGGTGCTGTTCAACGACGAGCCGCTCGGCGCGGGCCGCCGCTCGATGACGCCGCAGGACGTCGTGACGGTCGGCTCGATCAAGCTCGGCATCGCGCGTCACGCGCAGGCCAGCGTCGCGGTGCCCGACGAGACCGACGCGCCGGACGCCGCGCGCGAGGCCGCGTGGCTCGGCTGGCTCACGGGCGGGCTGCGCCGTCTCGGCAGCCGGCGGCTCGTGATCGCGGTCGTCGCGCTGTGGATCGGCGTGCTGCTCGGCGCGCTCGGCTACGGCTTCGTCGCATGGTCGGGGCGGCTGCCGTGGCAGCACGAGTCGGTGCTCGCGCGCACGCACCGGCTGCAGCAACTGCTGCATGCGTATCCGGAGCTCGCCGTCGCGCCGCGCGACGACGGCGTGATCGTGTGGGGCTACGTGAGCGACCCGGCCGCGCGGGAGCGCGTCGCGCAGATCGTCGCGGGCGTCGACAACGCGGCGCTCGGCAATATCTACGTGGTTAGCGACCTCGTCGCGACCGCGCAGACGTATTTCAGCGACACGGCGCTGACGGTCACCTATCTCGGCCGCGGCCGGATCGAATTGACGGGCGCGGCCGGGCGCACGCAGATCGAGCCGCGCATCCGCAACTACATGAAGGACGCGCGTCCGGCGCTCGAGGTGGTCGATCACGTGCGCGACGCCGATGCGGCCGCGCCGCGCACGGCGACGACGCTCGGCGGCGTGGCGGGGATCCCGGAGATCACGACCGTGTTCGCGGGCGACGGCGACCAGCGCTACATCGAGACGGCCGACGGCAGCCGCTATTTCGAAGGCGCGCGGCTGAAGGAAGGGCCGACGGTCGTGTCGATCGGCCCGGACGAAGTCGTGTTCGAGCGCAACAGCCAGCGCATCACGATGCCGCTTGGCGGCCCGTCCGCGAACGCGCCCGGGCAGGCGCCGGCGGCGCCCGTGCCGCCGCTCGCGAGCGGCGCGGCGGCCGGCGTCGCGCAGCCGGTGCCGGGGCCGACGCTGTTGCCGGATGCGCCGGCGACGCCGGCCGTCGCGGCAGCGGGCGCATCGAGGCAAGCGGCGCACTAGCGCCGCGACAGGACCTGCGCACCGCGTGCCGCGCGGTGCGCGCATTACGCGACACGCCGCGAGCATGCGGCGCGTCACGTCGCCGGCGGGGCATGGGGCCGCCGCCGGAAGCAGGACGCAGTTCACGTAAAGGAGCGAATCATGAGTACCCCCCCGACCGGTGCCACCAACACGAACCAGGTCCAGCAACAGGCGGACGACCTGACCAAGACGCAGCTCGAGCTGACGAAGATCAACTTCCAGGTCCAGCAATCGACCGCGACGTTCGAAACCAGCAACGCAGTGACCGCGCAGGAAGGGACGGCGAACGCCCAGGTCGCGCAACACCTGAGTTCCGCCGGCCGCGCATGACGCCGGTCGCCGGCCGTGCCGCGCGACGCCACATGCCGGGGCCGCCCGTGGCGGGCGCCTGGCGGGGCGTGTGTGCGTGCCGGCCGGCTCGTTCCCGGCCCTGCCGGTCAAGGAGGACATGATCATGTCGGTAACAGGCGTAGGTGCGGCACCGCCGGGCGCGGCCGCGCTCGCGGGTGCCGTGCAGCAGGCGGGCTCGGCGTCCGATCCGGCGCAGGTGCGCCAGTTCGATGCGTTGATGCAGCCGGGCGCGGCGTCGCCGTCGGCGTCGGGTGTCGCGATGTCGCGCGCGCCGGCCGATGCGGCGTCGGCGGTGCAGATGACGCCCGCGACGCCCGCGCAGGCCAACCATTCGTCGCTCGTCGAGCGCTTGCGCACGTACGGCAACGATCTCGACACGCGGTACGCGAACATCGACAAGCATCGCACCGAGATGCTGACGTCGATGGCGGACCAGCGCAGCGATCCGCTGATGACGATGGTGCAGGCGATGGATTTCCAGTGGACGGCGACCACCACGATTTCGGAATACCAGTTGAGCCTGTCGGTTGCGCAGGCGGCGAACGGCTTCACGCATACGGTGCTGAAGACGCAGGAGTGACGAGCGCGCGGGCCGCCAAGGCCGCGCGCCCTGAAGCGGACAAACGATGACGACGATCGATTCGACGCCGCGCATGCATGCGTGGCGCAGCCGGGCGGCGCGTGTGCTGCTCGCGGGACTGCTCGCGCTGCTGGCCGGCTGCCAGAAGGAGCTCTACTCCGGCCTGTCGGAGCGCGACGCGAACCAGATGGTCGCCGTGCTCGGTGACGCGGGCATCAGCGCGTCGAAGGACAACGACGCGCGCGACACGTCGGATCGCAACGCGTGGCAGGTGAGTGTCGCGGACGGCGACATGCAGTCGGCGCTGACCGTGCTGCAGGCGAACGGGCTGCCGAAGCCGAGCTATGCGAGCCTCGGCGAGCTGTTCCAGAAGCAGGGGCTCGTGTCGACGCCGGCCGAGGAGCGCGTGCGCTACCTGTACGGCGTGTCGCAGGACCTGTCGCGCACGCTGCAGGACATCGAGGGCGTGGTGGTCGCGCGCGTGCAGGTGGTGATTCCGGAGAACGATCCGCTCGCGGACAAGATCAAGCCGTCGTCGGCGGCCGTGTACATCCGCTACCGGCCCGGCGTGGACCTGCGCGCGATGGCGCCGATGGTCAAGGATCTCGTCGCGCACAGCATCGAGGGGCTGCAGTACGACAACGTGTCGCTGTTCCTGCAGCCGGCCGCCGCGCGCACGACGCGCGTCGACGGCATCGGCAGCGCGGTGTCGGACATCCTGCGGCTGCGCTCGCCGCTCGGCTGGCTGGTGTTCGCGCTGATCCTGCTGACCTGTGCGGTGATCGCGCTGTCGGCCGCGCGGCGCGGGATGTTCGGCGCCCGGCTGGCCGGGCTGGTCGGCACGCCGCGCGGCGCGAACGGCGCCGGCGGCGCATCCGCGCAGCCGGGTGGCGGCAGCCTGCGCACGCCGGACGGCGCGCGCGACGGCGCATGAGCGAGTTCCATGCGCTTCAGCCGGGCGCCACGTCCGACGCCGTTGTGCTGCCGTGGCTGCAACCGGTCGCGCTGCCGCCCGCCGGGCGGCGCGCGGCGTTTCACGCGCTCGTCTGCGAATTCAACCTGCGGCCCGACCGCTATCTGCACGTGACGCGCGTGCCGGCCGAGTGGCCCGTGCGCTATCGCTCGCCCGACGCGTTCGGCCCGGCGGGCCGCCAGCTGCTCGCGCGCCACCTGCTCGACGCGAACGGCGTGGCCGGGCACCACGACTTCGACGTCGCCAATCCGTGCGCGCGGCTCGCGCTGCTGCCCGGTGCGGCGCTCGAGCAGCTCGCGTCGTATGCGGGCCTGCTGCTGCATCGCGGCTGGCTGCGCGACGCGCTGACCGTGCGGCGCGTTCGCGCGGAAGTCGCGGCGAAGCTCGGCGGCGATGCGCTGGAGCTCGCGCTCGAGCGCGCGCCGGAATTCGGCGCGCTCGCGGAAACGCTCGAACCATGGCGCGCCGATCCGGCCGCGCTGCCGGTGGTGATCCGTGCGCGCGGTGGCCGGCTGCTCGCGGATTTCATCGGCGTGGCGGGCGACGCGGTCGCGCGGCGCGCGCGCCTGAAATTCAACCGCGCGATCGACGACGAAGCGCCGTACTGGCTGAACCGCGCGCAGCGCGACCAGTTCGGCGAACTGCTGTTCCTGTTTCTGATTCCCGAGAGGCTTGCGTCATGGGACTGGCTTTTCTGATCACGAGCGACAACCTGCAGCTGCTGTCGGAGCGCAAGGTGCTCAAGGAGCGCGAATACGCGGCGCTGCTCGATGCCTCCGCGGTGATCGCGACCGCGCGCGACGAGGCCACGCGCATCGTCGCCGACGCGCAGCGCGAATTCGACAAGCGCCAGGCGGCCGGCTACGACGAGGGGATGCGCCGCGCACAGCGCGAGCATGCGGCGCAGGCCTATACGCAGGCGCTGGCCGCCGCGCGCACGATGGAGTCGATGAAGGATTCGATGGCCGACATCGTCGTGAAGGCCGTGCGCGCGATCGTCGGCGAGATGGGCACGCAGAAGCTGTACGAGGCCGCGCTCGCGCGGATCGCGCCGCTCGTGCGCGACGAGGCGTTCCTGATCGTGCGGGTCGCGCCGGGCCGCGAGGACGAGATGCGCGACGCGCTCGACCGCGCGTTCGCCGGCCAGTCGAACCGGCAAAGGATCCGCATCGTCGAGGATGCGCAGCTCGAGCGTCACGCGTGCACGGTCGAGACGCCGTCCGGGCGCATCGACGCGAGCCTCGACCTGCAGATCGACGCGCTGCGCCAGGCGATCCGCCGCGACGCGCTGAAGGGCACGCCGCGATGAACGCGCCGCTCGACGATCCGCAGCCGTTCGGCGACGGCAGCGACGACGATGCCGCGCCGTTCGATCGTGGCCGCCTCGTCGGCGACCTCGATGCGGGGCTCGCGTTCTTCTCGCCGGTGTCGGTGCAGGGCCGCGTCAATCACGCGGTCGGGCAGATCCTCAACGCGACGGGCATCCGCGCGCGGCTCGGCGAGATCTGCGAGCTGCGCACGCCGAACCAGCCGACGCTGCTCGCCGAAGTGGTCGGCTTCTCGCGGCAGACCACGCTGCTCACGCCGCTCGGCGACGTGGCCGGCCTGTCGCCGGAGACGACCGTCGTGCCGTCCGGGCGCGAGCATGTGTTCCCGGTTGGCGAAGCGCTGTTCGGCCGCGTGCTCGACGGGCTCGGCCGGCCGCTCGACGATCGCGGGCCGGTGACGGGTGCCGCGTGGGTATCGACGCAGCAGGACCCGCCGAATCCGCTCGCGCGCAAGATGATCGACACGCCGTTTCCGACCGGCGTGCGCGTGATCGATGGCCTGATGACGCTCGGCATCGGCCAGCGCGTCGGCATCTTCGCGCCGTCCGGCGTCGGCAAGAGCACGCTGCTCGGGATGATCGCGCGCGGCGCGCAGGCCGACGTGAACGTGATCGCGCTGGTCGGCGAACGCGGCCGCGAAGTGCGCGAGTTCATCGAGCACAGCCTGTCGCCCGAGGTGCGCGCGCGCTCGATCGTCGTCGTGTCGACGTCCGACCGTCCGGCGATGGAGCGCGTGAAATCCGCGCTGGTCGCGACCGCGATCGCCGAGCACTTCCGCGATGCGGGCAAGCGCGTGCTGCTCCTGGTCGACTCGCTGACGCGCTTCGCGCGCGCGCAGCGCGAGGTCGGCCTCGCGAGCGGCGAGCCGCCGACGCGGCGCAGCTTCCCGCCGTCGACGTTCGCCGTGCTGCCGCGCCTGCTCGAACGCGCGGGGCAGGGCGCGACGGGCTCGATCACCGCGCTGTACACGGTGCTCGTCGAAGGCGATGAGGAATCCGATCCGATCGCCGAGGAAGTGCGCTCGATCCTCGACGGCCACATCGTGCTGTCGCGCAAGATCGCGCTCGCCAACCGCTATCCGGCGATCGACGTGCTCGCGAGCCTGTCGCGCGTGATGCCGCTCGTCGCGAGCCGCGCGCATCAGCAAGCGGCCGCGCGCGTGCGCGAGCTGATCGCGAAGTACCAGGAAATCGAGCTGCTCGTGCAGATCGGCGAGTATCGCGAAGGCAGCGACCGGCTCGGCGATCTCGCGCTGCGCGCGCGCGATGCGATCGGCGCATTCTGCGCGCAGGCATCGCACGAGGACGTGCGCTTCGACGCGCTGCTCGCGCAGCTGACGACACTCGCGAACGACCATGTCTGAAGCCGACGACCGCCTCGTGCTCGCGACGCTCGCACGCCTGAAGCGCGTGCGCGAGATGCGCAGCCAGATCGCGCGGGTCGCGGCCGCGCGCCAGCAAGGCATCGCCGCGCAGAGCCGTCGCGCGCTCGACGCCGCGCAGGCGCGGCTTGCGCAGCAGGTCGCCGCGAAGGCCGCGATCCAGGCGCGGCTCGCCGACGACGTGCGCGAGGCGCGCGCACTGCAGAACGCGGCGGCCGACACGCGCACGTTCGACCGTCATATCGGCGTCGCGAACGCGTCGGTCGGCGAGGCCACGCACGTGCATCGCGATCACGAGGCGACGCTTGCCGACCTGCAGCGCGCCGCGCGCAAGGCGAAGGCCGCCGAGGACAAGCTCGACAAGGCCGGCGAGAAGGCGCTGCAGGCGCGCGCCGCGCGGGTCGAACGCGACGCCGACGAGGTCGCGGATGCGCACGCGGTGCGGCGCTTCGCGACGGCCGGCGTGTGGGCAGGCGATGCGCAGGGTCACGCATCGGGGCAGCCGGACAGGGCCGCGGCGTTCGATGCGGCGATGATGTCGCCACCGGCCGATGCGGACGCGACAGGCACGACCGACGCCGCCGGTACGAACGACCCGGCCGCCGCCATCGCAACCGCCTCCACCGACGACATGGCTCCCGGCGCCGCGGAGCGCCGATGCTAGACCACGCGGCGAACTTCAACGACATCGCCGGCACGCTGCGCCCGCTGCTCTACGTGATGCCGCGCCTGCTGCCGATCATGTTCGTCGTGCCGGTGTTCAACGAGCAGATCATCACGGGCCTCGTGCGCAACGGGATCGCGGTCGTGATCGCCGCGTTCGTCGCGCCGGTGATCGATCCGGCCCAGGTCGCCGCGCTGCCGTTCCTGATGTGGTGCCTGCTCGTCGCGAAGGAGGCGGTGATCGGCATGCTGCTCGCGGGCGCGTTCAGCGCGGTGCTGTTCGCGATCCAGGGCGTCGGCTACCTGATCGATTTCCAGACCGGCAGCGGCAGCGCCGCGTTCTTCGATCCGATGGGCGGACACGAGGGCGGCCCGACGTCGGGCTTCCTCAATTTCGTCGCGATCGCGCTGTTCGTCACTGCGGGCGGCCTGCAGGTGCTCGTGCAGCTGTTCGCGCAGTCGTACGCGTGGTGGCCGATCGGCTCGCTCGGCCCCGACTTCTCGTCGATGCTGCAGACCTTCGTCGTGCGGCAGACCGACACGATCTTCGAATGGATGGTGAAGCTCGCCGCGCCGGTGATCATCGTGCTGGTGCTGGTCGAGCTCGGCATCGGCCTCGTCGGGCGCGCGGTGCCGCAGCTGAACGTCTTCGTGTTCGCGCAGCCGCTGAAGAGCGCGCTCGCGCTGCTGATGATGGTGCTGTTCCTGCCGGTCGTGTATGCGTCG
Organism: Burkholderia sp. Bp9140; assembly: GCF_003853425.1. Taxonomy (NCBI): domain Bacteria; kingdom Pseudomonadati; phylum Pseudomonadota; class Betaproteobacteria; order Burkholderiales; family Burkholderiaceae; genus Burkholderia; species Burkholderia sp. Bp9140. The sequence goes on along the minus strand of NZ_QTPQ01000022.1, from coordinate 85,784 downwards.
CTGCATGCGCTGCTGAGCCCCGACAGCGGGCTGATGGCGCTGCTGCGCGCGCTGTTCGCCGCGCACGGCGGCGCGTGACGGCCCGCCGGAACCGGAGCATCCATGGCCGAAAAGAACCAGCAGCCGACCGCGAAGCGCCTGCGCGAGGCACGCCGGAAAGGCGACGTGCCGAAGAGCGCGGAGACGATCTCGTCGGCGTTCTTCGTCGGCGTGTGCGTCGCGCTCGCGGTGGGGCTCGGCACGCTGTTCGCGCGGCTGCAGGCACTGTTCCGGCTCGTGTTCGACGCGGCCGGCGCGGCCGATCCGTCCGCGCGGCTCGCGGTTCTGATCGACGGCGCCGCGCGCGACTGGGCCATGCTGTCCGCGCAGATCGTCGCGGCCGGGCTGCTGGCCGGCCTGCTCGCGGGCTTCGTGCAGGTGGGCGGCGTGATGGCGTGGAGCCGGCTCGTGCCGCAGCTGTCGCGGCTCAATCCGGCCGAGGGGCTGAAGAACATGTGGTCGATGCGCAACCTCGTGAACCTCGCGAAGATGCTGCTGAAGACCGTGCTGCTGGCCGCGACGCTCGGCTGGCTGATCGTCGAGTCGCTCGACCCGGCGGTGCAGTCCGGCTTCACGCGGCCGATGTCGATCCTCGCGCTGATCGTGAAGCTGCTGATGCTGCTGTTCGGCTGGGCCGCACTGATCTACATCGTGATGGCGCTGATCGACATCGTGCACCAGCGGCGCGAGTTCAATCAGAAGATGAAGATGTCGATCGAGGAAGTGCGGCGCGAGCACAAGGAAGACGAAGGCGATCCGCACATCGAGGCGAAGCGCCGGCAGCTCGCGCGCGAAGCGCAGTTCTCGTCGCTGCCCGACCGGATCGGCTTCGCGTCGGTGGTCGTCTATTCGTCGAGCGTCGCGGTCGCGCTCTATTACGGCGGCGTCGGCACGCTGCCGTGGGTGCTCGCGCGCGGCGAGGGCGAGGCGGCTGAACGGATCGTGCGGCTCGCGCGCGACGCGCTGCGCCCGACACTCGCGAACGCCGGCCTCGCGCAGGCGCTGTACGAGAGCACGCCTGAAAAGGGCACGATCCAGCAACAGCATTTCCGCGAGGTCGCGCAGTTGCTGAAGTGGGCGACCGGCGCGGCCTGACGCGCACGGCCTGTCGGGGCCGGAACACCAGCATGCGCGCGATCCAGCGCTACCCCGTGATGCGGACCTGTTTTCCGGCTCGCCGGGCTGATCGCACGCGGCGCTTGACGCCGGTTTTTTTCCGGATTCATCCGACATTCACCCATGAATTATTGCTGATTTATTTCTTCGTAATATGGCTCGACCGTCAGCCGGACGGCGGGCCGCGAGGTTGCGCCGCCGCTGACGGAACAGGTCAACAGGGGCAGACAAATCAAATGTGCGGAATCGACGGCTTTCTGAATAGCGTCGCCTTCGATGAGGAGACAGCGCGCGGCACGCTCGCGCGAATGACGGCGAGCCTCGCGCATCGCGGGCCCGACGGGCAGGGCCTCTGGGTCGACCCGGAAGCCGGTATCGCGCTCGGCCACCGGCGGCTTGCGATCGTCGATCTGTCGGTCCACGGCCGGCAACCGATGGCATCCGCGTGCGGCCGCTACGTCATGGTCTTCAACGGCGAAATCTACAACCATCGCGAGTTGCGCGCGGAGCTCGAGCGCGCGGGTCGCGCACCGGCGTGGCGCGGCCACTCCGACAGCGAGGTGCTGATCGCGGCGATCGTCGCGTGGGGCGTCGAGGCGACGCTGCGGCGCGCGACCGGCATGTTCGCGTTCGCGCTGTGGAATCGCGCGTCGCGGGTGCTGACGCTCGCACGCGACCGGATCGGCGAGAAGCCGCTCTACTACGGCCGGATCGGCGACGCACTGGTGTTCGCGTCGGAGCTGAAGGCGCTGCGCGGCTATCCGGGCTTCGACGGCACGATCGATCGCGACGCGCTGTGCCTGTACCTGCGCCAGTCGAGCGTGCCGGCACCGCATACGATCTATCGCGGCATCAGCAAGCTGCCGCCGGGCACCTTCATCCAGTTCGAGCATGCGCGCGACACGCCGCGCGTGCGCGCGTACTGGACGCTCGAGCAGGCGATCGAAGCCGGCCGCGAGCAGCCGTTCGAGGGCAGCGCCGACGAGGCCGTCGGGCAGCTCGACGCGATCCTGCGCCGGGCCGTCGCGCGGCAGATGGAAGCCGACGTGCCGCTCGGCGCGTTCCTGTCGGGCGGCATCGATTCGTCGGCGATCGTCGCGCTGATGCAGGCGCAGTCGGCGAACCCGGTCGACACGTTCACGATCGGCTTTCATGAGGCCGGCTACGATGAAGCCGGCTATGCGAAGGCGGTCGCGCGCCATCTCGGCACGCGGCATACCGAGCTCTACGTGACCGCCGACCATGCGCTCGGCGTCGTGCCGAAACTGCCGACGATCTATGACGAACCGTTCGCCGACGCATCGCAGATTCCGACCTTCCTCGTATCGGAGATGACGCGCCGGCACGTGAAGGTGAGCCTGTCCGGCGACGGCGGCGACGAACTGTTCGGCGGCTATACGCGCTACTTCCTGACGCCGCGCCTGTGGCGCAAGCTGCATCGCGTGCCGGCGGCGGTGCGCGCGCGGATCGCCGCCGCGCTGCATGCGCTGCGCCCCGATCATGCGGACCAGCTCGCGGCGGTCGCGCAGGGCGCATGGGGCGGCGTGGAAGCGCGCGATTCGGCGGCCCGCATCGGCGACCGGCTGCACAAGCTCGGCCACGTGATGACGGCCGAGAGCCGCATCGGGCTGTACCGGCTGCTGATGTCGTCGGTGCATCATCCGGAGCGCATCGCGCTCGCCGGACAGGAGCCGCCGACGCCGCTCGACACGGTGTCCGCATGGCCGGCGAACCTGAGCTTCGCCGAGCAGGCGATGGCGATCGACACGCTCACGTACCTGCCGACCGACATCCTCGCGAAGGTCGACCGTGCGGCGATGGCGGTGAGCCTCGAGACGCGCATGCCGTTCCTCGATCATCACGTCGTCGAATTCGCGTGGCGGGTGCCTGCGTCGGTGCGTTTGCCGGAAGGGCAATCGAAGGCGCTGCTGCGCCGGCTGCTGGACCAGTACGTGCCGTCGGCGCTGATCGACCGCCCCAAGCAGGGCTTCTGCGCGCCCGTCGATCACTGGCTGCGCGGCGCGTTGCGCGACTGGGCCGACGCGCTGCTGCAGCCGTCGCGGCTGCGCGACGAGGGCTTCTTCGACGCGCAGGCGGTCGAGCGCCTGTGGCGCCAGCATCAGACGGGCCGGATGAACTGGCAGCACCAGCTATGGACGGTGCTGATGTTCCAGGCGTGGCTGGAGGCGCAGCGCGCCGCATGATGCGGGATGGCGCGGTGCGCCGCGTCGTCCCGCGCACGTCATGCCGGTGTCGTGCCGCCGCTCACTGATCGAGACACCGCACGCACAGCCGCTTCGCCTGGCTCGCCGACAACCCGTGGCACATCATCACGACCGGGCGCGCATGGCACGACGGCGCGTCGGCCGATGCCGCGGGCGACGCGAGCCGGCGCGCGTGTTCGGGCGACGTGGTCGCGGCCGCGTCCATGCGCCGTTGTCGCGCGGGCGGCGGCAGGTCGCGCACCACCGGAATCGGCTCGACGCCGCCTTCGCGCGCATTGCGCTGCGCGCTCGCGACGACCCGGCTCACATAGCCGCTCGAGAAACCGGTCGTGAAGTTGCCGCTGTAGTAGCACGACAGCGCCGCGCGCAACGCGGCCTGCGCGGGGCGGCCGGTGTTCGACGAACGCGCGAAGCATTCGGTCAGGATCGCGCCGCCCGCCCGCAGGTTGCGGCACGGTTCGAACATCGTCGTGTCGTCGAGGCCGTATTTGGCGAAATTGCGCTCGTTCACCTGCGCGAGGCCGACGCTGTAGCTGAAGCCGCGCGCGGCCAGCTCGCTCGCGGTCGCGCGCGCTTCGTCGAGCGACGCGGGCTGGCGGGCCAGGTGAGCGCCGACCACGCCGATCGCATACGGATTGAAACCGGATTCGGTGCGCACCAGCGCGGCGAGCGTGTCGGGGTCGACGTTCGGCGCGCAGGCGCGCGCGAGCTGCGCGAAGCCCGCGGCGCTGCCGGCCGCGTGCGCGCTGCGCGGCTGCATGCCTGCACCGGCGAGCGCCAGTGCGAGCGTCGTGATCAGCGCGCACAGGCGCGCAACGGCGGAGCGCCCGCCGCGCGCGTTCATCCCGCCCCCGCCACGCGATACGACAGCACGAGCCCGTGCACGAGCAGCGACCAGCCGTCGAGCGCGACGAACAGCAGCAGCTTGAACGGCACCGAGATCGTCGTCGGCGAGATCATCTGCATCCCGAGCGCGAGCAGGATGTTCGCGACCAGCAGGTCGACGACGATGAACACGATATAGATCACGAAGCCGATCTGGAATGCCTTGGTCAGCTCGGCGAGCGTGAAGCTCGGCACCAGCACGAGCAGGTCGTCGTCCTTGATGCCGTCCGCGCGATTCTTCGGCCAGACCGACGTCGCGGTGCGCACGAAGAATTCGCGGTCGCGCTGCCGCGTATGCGACACCAGGAAATCCTTGATCGGCGGCAGCGCGGCATCGGCGAGCGCGCCGATATCGGCGGTCGACAACTGCCCCGACGCGTCGAAGTGGCGAGACTGCAGCGCGTCGCGGATCGACATCCCGACCGGCGCCATGATGAACAGCGACAGGATCAGCGCGATGCCGTTCAGCACGAGGTTTGGCGGCACCTGCTGGATCCCGAGCGCGGAGCGCAGCAGGCCGAGCACGACCACGAGCTTCGTGTAGCTCGTCACCATCAGCGCCGCGAATGGCGCGATGCCGAGCGCGGCGATCACCGCGATCAGCGCGACCGGATTCGGCAGGCTGCCCATCGTTCAGCGCTCGCGCGGCGCGGGCTGCGTCAGCGTGACGACGCGCACGCCGAGCTTCTGGCCGACCGCGATCAGGTGGCCGGTGCCGATCAGCATCCCGTTCGCGACGAGATGGATCACGCTCTGGTTGATGCCCTGCTGCAGCTCGATCACCGCGCCCGGCTGCAGCGCGCCGAGCTCGCCGAGCGGGATCGACGTGGGCGGCAGCTCGAAGCGCAGGTCGACCGCGAGGCCGTCGAGCGAGCGCGGCGCATCGTCCGGCGACGCGTCGTGCGTGCTCGCGTGCGGGGTGTCGGTGCGGGTCGGTTCCAAAGGCATCTCCCTGATTCGTTCGACGGTCAGCCGGTTGCCCGACGGCCGTCCGGTGATCTCCCACGCCGGCGCGGCCGGCACCCGCGCGACGCACAGCAGGTTCTGCTCGTGCGCGCGCCAGCGCTCGATCGCGATGATGTCGCCGCCGACGACGTCGGCCAGCTCGGCCATGGTCAGCTCGGTCCGGCCGATCTCGAACACCAGCGGCACCGGCAGGTTGGCATACGCGGCGCGCGTATCGGGCCGTGCGGCTGCCGGCGTCGCGAAGAACACCGCGAGCGCGTCCGGCGCATCGAACAGCAGCGCGCCATGGCAGCGCCATGCACCGTCGGCGCGACGCAGCTCGAAGCGCAGTGCGGCCGGCGCGGTGCGCCACGCGGGCACGCTCGCCGGCGGCGGCAGCAATTCCACGCGCTGCCGCGTCGCGGCCTGCAGCACGGCGGCCAGCGGCGCGGCCAGGTCGGCGAGCAGCGCCGCGCGGATCACGGCCGGTACGGCCGGGTCGGCCGCGTCGCCGAGCCAGGCGCTTTCGGCGACCGGATCGATCCACAGCGTGCCGGCGGCCGGGCCGATGACGAAGCGGTACGCATGCGCGTCGGCAGCCGGTTCGGCGTCGACGCGCCAGCGCACCTCGTAAGCGTGTTCGCCGAGCGTGACCGGGACCGCGGCCGTCGCGCCGTAGGCATGCGACAGCCCGCGCGCGGCGGCGGCGGACAGGCGCGGCAGGTAGGGCGACGCGTCGAGCGCGACCGCGGCCGGCGGGGGCGGGCCGGCAGGCGCGGCGGCGGGCGGGGCCCGGTTCGCGGCGTCGCCCGCGTCGGCATTCGTCAGGGACAGCGCTGGCACGGCGGGATCAGGGCGGATTCGGCGTTGGGTCGACGGGTTGTGGTGGCCGGCGGCGCAGGGGGCGCGCGGCTGCTGCGTCGATTGTAGGGACGGCGCCGGCCGCGTGCCGCGCCGGAATCCGTAGTCGCGCGCGCCCGGTGGCCGCGCGGGCGGCGGCGAGCTACGAAGCCTGCTGCGCGGCGGCATGGCCGCGTGCCGCGTCGACCGCACACATGCGGCCGCCGCCCGGAGGCGGCGGTCATGTCGCGGCGGGGCAGGCGTGCCGGGCCGCGAGGCGCTGCACGCCGGACGCGCGGCGCGGTCGGGGGAAGCTTGCCGGCGCGCGGCGGGGCGCGGTGGCGGCGCGCGGGTGAGCCCCGCTACGCGTTACGCGTAGTCGGCGGCCAGCGCCGATTGCGGCGCGGCGCGCAGGATCGGCGCCACGTCGTGGCGCTCGACGTGCGTCATGGCCGCGCCGAACAGCACCAGCCGATAGCCGACCGCATAGATCGGGATGATCCGCAGGTTCTTGTCGTGATCGAGCCGCAGCTTCGAACGGATGCGCGAGATATGGGTGTCGAGCGTGCGCGACGACACGCCGAGCTCGCGGCCCCAGACCGCTTCCTGGATCGCTTGCCGCGGCACGATCTTGTTCATGTTGTCGAGCAGGAATTCGACGACATCGAATTCACGGGGCGTGACGTCGACGACTTTGTGGTCGATTTCGATCGTGCGGCGCACGAAGTTGATTTTTATGTTGTCGATGTACAGGTATTTGCAATCCATGGTGGCCCTCGCATGTCCGTAAAGGAGTGTTTGCGGGTCATGTACTGCAACTTCCAGGCCAGGGATGGGCCGCCAGGAAACGACGGACGGTGGTAGCGAGGCGGGCGGCGCGCCAGCCTTGAATCTAAAAGAATTTTTAACGCGGTACGCGCGGCGGGTTTTCGAAGGGTCGGAGCAATATTGAAGGATTGTTACGTAGCATCAGGCGGGAACGTTACGGGCGTTACGGGCGGCGTAACGTGGGGCGGCTGGTTGACGAGCAGCGATACCGCAGCGTGATGTCGTCGTGTGGTAGTGCGGGGACGTGTCAAATAAACCCTACATGGAACCCTACATCAAACCATCCTCAATTTTGAAAAATCACATATAAATCATGTGGATAAGCCAATATCATTCACGACATCAAACCCTACATTGAACCCGACAGCGAAGCATGACGACCGTTGCTGCTTTCGAACCGCTGTTCCCCGAGGATCGGGTCCTCGATCCGCTGCTTGAACACGCCGCGCAACTCGTCGAGTCGTCGCAGCGCTTGCTCGCCGTGAGGGATACCCCCTTGGCCGGTGCGCTCGTTCCCCGGTTGCGCGCGATGAATTCGTACTACACGAACAAGATCGAAGGTCAGCATACGACCCCTGCCAGGATCGAGGCCGCACTTCACCGGGATTACTCGACCGATATTGCCGAGCGCAAGAAACAGCGCTTCGCGGTCGCGCACATCGCGACGGAAGCGGCGCTCGAGGAAGAATGGGCCGCCCTGCCGGTCGCCGCGCTTTTCGAGCCTGCGCGAATCTCGGCCATTCACGAGCGGTTCTTTTCCTGCTTGCCTGCCGATGAACGACTCACCGAGGATGGGCAGACCATTGTGCCGGGCGAGCTTCGGCGCTCGGATGTCACGGTCGGACGCCATCTGGCGCCGGCGCCGGAGATGATCGAACCGTTGCTGCAGGCCTGGGCGGCACGTTACGCCCGCATCCGCGCGAAGGAATATCAAGTGATCGGGATCGCTTGCTCGCATCATCGTCTGGCGTGGGTGCATCCGTTCATGGACGGTAATGGCCGGGTGGCGCGTCTGCATTCGCATCTTGGATTACGCGCAGCCGATCTCACCCATGGGCTCTGGTCGCCACATCGCGGGTTGGCGCGCGAGCATGAGCAGTATTACGCGAGGTTGAGCGAAGCCGATCAGACTCGGCGCAACGATCTGGACGGCAGAGGCAACCTGTCTCAGGAAGGGCTGGTCAAGTTCGCGCGGTTCTTTCTGGACTGCTGCGAGGATCAAGTCGGATTCATGGTCCGTATGACGGCGTTCGACGGTGTGACGGGGCGTATGCTGGATCTGCTGCGGTACCTGGAATTTAATCCATGGACCATCCGTTCGGAAAAATCGGTCATCAAGGCGGAGACCGCCGCGCTGGCCATGGAGTTCGTCGCACTGCGCCGAGCCGTCACGCGTGCGGAATTCACGCAGATGCTTGGAGTCAGCGACGTGCTGGCGCGCCGCATCGTTCGATCGCTGCTCGACTTCGGGCTTCTGAATTCGCCGTCGCACCGCGGCGACCTTTCGTTCGGGTTGCCGCTTGCCGCACTTCGATTCCTTTTCCCAAGGCTTTGGCCGGAAGTGGAGCAGGAGTGAGCGATCCGGTCGATCACGTCGCGGGTGGCGTGACGGCAACACGGTAAATAAAAAACACCCGCCGCGCGGCGTTTCCGCCCGCGGCCGGTGTTTCGTGGCCCGTCAAGCCTGCGCGTGATCGCCCGAATCGAACGGCAGCACGTAATGCCGCTTGCCGGTCGCCGCGAAGATCGCGTTGGCGACCGCCGGCCCGATCGGCGCGACACCCGGTTCGCCGACGCCGGTCGGCGCCTCCGCCGACGGCACGATATGCACCTCGACCTTCGGCATTTCCGCCATCCGCAGCACGTGGTAGCCGTCGAAGTTGCGCTGCTCGACGCGGCCGTCCTTCAGCGTGATCGCGCTGTGCAGCGCCGCGCCGAGCCCGAAGCCGATGCCGCCTTCCATCTGCGCGGCGACGATGTCCGGGTTGATCGCGATCCCGCAGTCGACCGCGCACACCACGCGTTCGACCTTCACCTTGCCGTCGGCGTCGATCGACACCTCGGCCACCTGCGCGACATAGCTCTTGAACGCCTCGGCCACCGCGATCCCGCGCCCGCGGCCCTTCGGCAGCGGCTTCGCCGGATCCCAGCCGGCCTTCTGCGCGGCCAGTTCGAGCACCGCGCGCATCCGCGGCTCCTTCGCGAGCAGGTCGCGGCGGAACAGGTACGGATCCTTGCCCGCCGCGTGCGCGGCTTCGTCGATGAACGCCTCGACCGCATACGCGGTGTGCGAGCTGCCGACCACGCGCCACCACAGCACGGGCAGGCCGACCTTGGTGGTGGTGAGTTCGACCGACACGTTCGGCACCGCGTACGGCAGGTTCGCCGCGCCCTCGACCGACGTCGCGTCGATCCCGTTCTTGACCATGAACGCTTCGAACGGCGTGCCCGCGAGGATCGACTGGCCGACGATCCGGTGCCGCCAGCCGACCAGCCGCCCGTCGGCGGTCAACCCCGCGTCGATCTTGTGGAAGTACATCGGGCGATAGAAGCCGCCCTGGATGTCGTCCTCGCGCGTCCACTGCAGCTTGACCGGCTTGCCGTCCGCGCCGAGCGCCTTCGCGATCGACACGGCCTCGACCACGTAGTCCGACCACGCGTTCGCCCGCCGGCCGAAGCTGCCGCCCGCGTACAGCGTGTGGATCCGCACCTGCTCGGGCTTCAGGCCCGCGACGTTGGCGGCGTTGCCCTGGTCGACCGTCTGGAACTGGTCGCCGGCCCAGATCTCGCAGCTGTTCGCCGTCAGCTTGACGACCGCGTCGAGCGGCTCCATCGGCGCATGGGCGAGATACGGGAATTCGTACGTCGCGCTGACCTTGCGCGCGGCGCCGGCGATCGCCGCGTCGGCATCGCCGTCCTTGCGCGCCGATGCGCCGGGCTTGGTGGCGAGCTGCCGGTATTCGCGCATGATCTCGTCCGAGCCGCGCTTCTCCGCGTTCGCTTCGTCCCATTCGACCTTCAGCGCGTCGCGGCCTTGTTTCGCGGCCCAGAAGCCGTTGGCGACGACCGCGACGCCGCCCGGCACCTGCACGACCGACACGACGCCCGGCACGGCCTTCGCGGCCGTCGCGTCGAACGACTTGACCGTCGCGCCGAAGCGCGGCGGGCGCTGCAGCAGCGCGACGCGCATGCCGGGGAAGGTGGTGTCGAGCGTGAAATGCGCGGTGCCGTTCGATTTGGCCGACGCATCGACGCGCGGAATGCGCTGGCCGATCAGCTTGAAGTCGGCCGGCTGCTTCAGCGCGACCTTGTCGGGCACCGGCAGTTTCGACGCGTCGGCGACGAGCGTGCCGTAGGCGGCCGTCTTGCCGCTCTTCGCATGCGTGACGACGCCGTTGGCGGTGGTCAGCTCGCTGGCCGGCACCTTCCAGCGGGCCGCGGCGGCCGACACGAGCAACGCGCGCGCCTTGCCGCCCGCTTCGCGCAACTGCTGCCACGAGTTCGACATGGCCGAACTGCCGCCCGTGCCCTGCATCGTGCCGAACGCGAGGTTCGCATAGCGCTTCGCATCGGCCGGCGCGCTCTCGACGCGCACGCTCGACCAGTCCGCGTCGAGCTCTTCCGCGACGATCGTCGCGATGCCGGTGTATGCACCCTGGCCCATCTCGACGTGCTTCGCGATGACCGTCACCGCGCCGTCGGGCGTGATGCGCAGGAACGCGTTCGGCGCGAACTCGGCGGCGGGCGCCGTCGCGGCGAGCGCGCGGCGGCCGAGGCCGGCCCATTCGAAGCCGATCGTCAGGCTGACGGCGGCCGCGGCGCCCGCGGCCTTCAGAAACGTGCGGCGCGACGGTCGCACCGAACCGGGGTTGTCGAGTTCGATCGTCATGGTCAGGCTCCCAGCGTCGCGGCCGCGTCGTGGATCGCGGCCCGGATGCGGGCGTAGGTCGCACAGCGGCAGATGTTGCCGTTCATCGCGGCGTCGATGTCCGCGTCGGTCGGCTTCGGGTTCTGTTCGAGCAGCGCGGCGGCCGACATGACCTGGCCGGACTGGCAATAGCCGCACTGCGGCACCTGCAGCTTCACCCAGGCGGCCTGGACGGCCTGCGCGGGCTTGCTCTGCAGGCCTTCGATCGTCGTGACGTGCTTGCCCTCGATGCCGGCGAGCGGCAGCACGCACGAGCGGACGGCCTGGCCTTCGAGATGAACCGTGCAGGCGCCGCACTGCGCCATGCCGCAGCCGAACTTCGTGCCGGTCAGCCCCGCGTGTTCGCGGATCGCCCAGAGGACGGGCATCGACGGATCGGCATCGAGCGTGACGCTCTTGCCGTTCAGGACAAACGTGGTGGGCATTTTTTGTCTCCGTGGGGAAAACCCGGCATGCGCCGGATCAGGTGGCAGTGTGCGCGAACGGCCGGTTTTTACGGCTACCCAATCCTGCAAATTTATTGAACAATCCTGCAAATCCCGGGCATGGCGGCGAGCGATTCGCTATGCTCGCGCGATTCAGGGAAATGAAGCGAGGAGTCCGTCATGGACATGATCGATAGCGCGTCGTCACGCGAATCCGGGCGGCGCGAACTGGCGTCGCTGATCGGCCGTTTCGCGCCGGCGGACGGCTCCCATTCGACCGCCGTGCCGGCGCTGATGCTGCACCGGCATACGCGTCCGGTCGATCTCGGCTGCGGCGTTTCGCGTGCCGCGCTCGTGATCGCCGCGCAGGGTGCGAAGCGCGTGATCGTGGCCGGCCAGGCTTACGAATACGACACGCGGAACTGCCTGATTACGTCGATCGACTTGCCGATTCTCTCGCGCGTTACCCAGGCGTCGCCCGACGCGCCTTACCTGTGCCTGTCGCTCACGCTCGATCCGCAGCGCATCGTCGAACTCGCGGCCGAGATGCGGCTGCCGGAGCCCGACGCGGGCCCCGAAGGCGAGGGTATCGCGCTCACCGAGCTGACGCCGCCGCTGCTCGATGCCGCGCTGCGGCTGTTGCGGCTGCTCGAAACGCCGGCCGATATTCCGGTGGTCGCGCCGCTGATCGAAAAGGAACTGCTGTACCGGCTGATGACGAGCGGGCAGGGTACGCGGCTGCGGCACATGGCCATCGCGGGCAGCCAGACGCACCGCATCGCGCGCGCGATCGAGTGGATCCGCGATCACTACGCGGAGCCGATGCGCGTCGACGCGCTTGCGCAGGCAGTCAACATGAGCGTGTCGTCGCTGCACCATCACTTCAAGCACGTGACCACGCTGAGCCCGCTGCAGTACCAGAAGCAGCTGCGGCTGCACGAGGCGCGCCGGCTGTTGCTGCGGCAGGGCGGCGACGTCGGTTCGGTGGCCACGGCGGTCGGCTACGAAAGCGCGTCGCAGTTCAGCCGCGAATACAGCCGGCTGTTCGGCGCGCCGCCGATGCGCGACGTCGTGCACCTGCGCAAGAAGGAACTGCTCGGCGCATAGCCGCGGTGCCGGCCATGTTGCGATGACGGTCGTTTTCAGGACCGACGCGGCGATTCCCGGTCCCGCACGCAGGTTGCGCCGTCGCGCGCCGAATTCGAATCTCAGGCAATCGGCATGCCAGGGGCGCCGCATGCATGCTGCATCCGGGCAGCGCACCGCGCAGCCGCGCTGCGCATGCGCTTCGGTTTCACGCATGCATCCTGCGAGGGCGCGCGCGGATGCGGCATTGGCCGGCTCGATACGAAGCGGCCTGCCGAAATGCGCAAGAATGTCGCATCGCGGCGGATTTCCAGCGATGAATCGCGCGTTGCACGAGCATGTTTCAGCGATGAGAATTGCGCTCGAGATCCCCTTCCGAAATGTTTCCTCCGCGTATCGCGTGTCGTCCGATCCGCCGTGAAGCCGGCGTGATTCGCGCATTGAACCGCGCTGGTCGTCGGCATCGGATGTCGGCGAGCCGAATGTGAAGAGTCGAGGTCGATCACGCGTATTGAAGGGCGGTGCGCAAGCGTCACGGGCTTTTCATGAATATGCAGGCGGATGAAAGCCGTGCCGGACCGAACTGAATCGGCTTTTTTTACCGCTCGTTCGCGTTGTCGGTCGACGCTCGATCCCGTCGGTATTTTCACGGATGAATCAATCGCGTTTCGGGCCTGCCGGTGCGCGCGTCCGGACGCGTCTCGGTGCCCGCCGCGTCGGCGCGCGAAAACGGATGCCGGGCGATTCGATTCGCGCGCGTCGTGACACCGGAGCGCCGTCGAATGGGGCACGGCAGGCGATTTGCGGGCGCCAAGGCGCGTATCGGCCGGCATAGGCGACGGCGCATTCTCAGGTTTGAAACACCCGTTCAACGGGCCCTTTCACGAGGCCCGGTGCGCCGCATTCGTCCGCCTTTACGGCATTGCTTCGTGGCATTCAAGGATCGATGCATGCCGTCGACCATTGTCGCGATACATTCCTGAAACAAAAAGTGCGGGTTCCGGCGAGAGGGCGGCGCGGCGCGGGCGGTTCGCGGCGCGCAAAGGTCGGTGGAATCATGTGTGGCATGCCGCTTGCGATATTGGACGCACCGGCGAGCGGTCGACCTGAAGCGACAAAGATGGGGGGCGGCCAACTCGTCAATAAGCAGTCGGGGAAACGACAATGAAGACCAGAAGCAGTAACTTGATCCGCGCATTCCTTGCGCACCCTTGGGGTAGTCGGACAGCTTGGGGGACGACTCGCGATGCAGTGCCAGCCTCGCGGGTTCGTCGCTGCCGGTTTCCCGGCATCCGCGCGTTGCGCGCGCTGGAACGCCTGTCGTTCCACGCGAGAACCGGCCGACAGCGGTGCTCCCCTTCATTCAGTTCGTCCGGATGGACCAGGCTGTTCGTGCCGGACAGCTTGCCCGCGATTCGTCTTCGACCGGGCCGGGCCGTCTCGATTGCGCCGGGCAAATGCCGGCGCTGGCTGGACTAGTTCGAACGCCCGTCGGCCGGATTGACCCGGCAGATCTTTGATCGATGGTTCAGGGAGAAGCGATGCCGCCCGGCTGTCATGCAGGCCCGTTATCGCAGCGATAACGCGCATGTTTCAGAGTGCACTGCATTAGCTGTGGAAAATCATATTCGCGCATTTTCGATCGCCGAAGCGAATGCCATGTGCCGGCATGACGCGGGAGTGAATTCCGAAAACAACTGATCCCGAACGGCGAATGCCGGTTTCCGGGTGCGCGGGACGATTTGTTTTCTGATAATAAAAAATCGATAAGAATTATCGAAAACATCTATAAAAAATTTCGGAAAACTAAAAAAAATACGAAGATGGACTTCGGCTGGCCAAAAATTACGGAATATCGGATTCGATGTGAGTCGATTATTTGTAATTAGATAGTGATCCTTATTGTTGGGGATTGCTCAAGGCAGGGAAGTTGAAGGCGTGCAGCTTTCCTTGCTTGTTCCGTCCACGCCGTTATGGAGTCGACCATGAAGAAGCTTCTGATTGCAGCAGCAGTTCTGGCGGTTTCGGGTGCAGCGTTCGCAGCGAGCGGCACGGTTTCGACCAGCAACTCGTCGAGCGGCGGCCAAACGATGGCCGGCGTTGTCGGGTTCGGTTCATTCACGGCCACGGACTCCGGTGCGGCACTCGGCGCAGCCGGTGCGACGGCCGGGGGCGGTGCGAGCAGCTCGATCTCGTACACGAACCACACCAACACGTCGACGGTGGGCGGCTTCGGCTGGGGCGGCGCACAAGCCGGCGGCTCGAGCGGCGCGAATGCCGGCTCGACCGGCTGGACGTTGTACCACTACTAAGCCGCGGCGCATAGCGTTCGTCATGGACTGGTGGCACGGATGCCGGGTTTCGTCCCGCGAGGGCGGACCCGGCGACCTGGCCACCGAACTTCCTCACAGCAAGGAATTGCTATGAAAGCCAACGTCTTTTTAGCGACGACGCTCAGCGTCCTGTCGTCGGCCGTACTGGCGTCCGGGCCGTCCACATTCAACCAGACGCAATCCGTTGCGGCAGGCGTCTCCGGTTCGGTGCTGGTCGGCACGGGCAGCTATACGAGCAACTCGGCTTCGGTCGCGGGCGCAAACGCTGGAAGTACCGTGACACCCGCCGGATCCACCGGCACGGCAACCGCCTATCACGACTCGACTTCGACGGCCAGCGGCTGGGGGACGAACGGGGGCGCGTTCGCGGCAGGCGGCGGTATCGGTGCCGCAGGCTCGTTCGGTGGAGCCGGCAACACGAGCGAGAACGCCAACGCGCTGTCGGGAGGGGTGACCGCCACGATCGTACTGGGCGCGAACCACTACACGGCAACCGGGGCGAACGACAGCGGCATTGCCAACGCGGGTGCCGCTGGCATGGCGGGCAGTGGCTGGTCGGGAACGATCGCGGGCTCGAACCACTACAACGCGTCGACCGTATGGGGTACCGGTGCGGCCGGATCGCCGTCCGCGTCGGGCGGCAGCCAGGGCAGCGCCGGCGCGACCGCCGGCAGTCCTTGATGCGGGTGTCGGGGGGACCAGTTTCCCAGCGATGCTGGTCTCTTTCCTCGCCTTGTTGTCAACGTAAGGAGTTGACATGAAGCAGAAACTGATTGCCGCCGCTCTGATGCTCGCGTCTCTGACGGCGTATGGCGCTGACCGTGCTGCCGACGACGTGCAATCGAATGTGCAAACGTCAAACAACCATGACCAGACAACCAAACCGTCGCAACAGCAAACGCTTTCGTCGGGCAGTGCCATCGGCGCACCGGAGGCCCCGCAATGGCCGGGCATGTCGGGCGGTTCATGGTCCCGGCTGGGCAGCGGCTGGAAACAGTTCGGGGAAGCAGGCAAAGCCGAGGGAATTCAGGGGAATTAGTACGGTTGCCTGGGTGGGAGGTCAAACCTCGTCCGGAGATTGAAATGAACAGCAACAAGATCAGGGTGGCATGTGCGGCGATGTTCGCGATGGCCACGATCGGTGCCCAAGCGCAAACCGCCGACTCGACTTCGAGCGCGCAGTCCTCGACGTCGTCGACGGCCATCAGCCAGGGCGGTGGCTCGAGCATGAACACGAACGTCACCAGTTCGCGCGGTGGCAACGCCAGCAGTTCCAGTACGAGCGGCGTGCGCGGGAGTGGCAATTCGACCGTGCAGGTCAACTTGACGTTGCCGTCTTCCACGAGTGGCGGCTCGAACGTGACGCCGCAGAGCACGAGCGCGCTCGCGGCCGGCACGCCCGGCACCAGTCCGTACAACACCCAGGCGACGGAAAACGTCAACTACTCGGGTACCCAGACGATCAAGACGAACCCGGCGATCCAGGCGCCAGGCCTCACGACCACGCTGTCCGATACGTGCATGGGCTCGGTGAGCGTCGGCGTGTCGTTCCCGGGCTTCGGCGCGACGGGCGGTACGACCCTGGTCGACCAGGCGTGCGTGCGCCGTCTCGATGCGCGTGAATTCCGCGCGATGGGGCTGACCGACGTCGCGCTCGCGCTGCTCTGCCAGAGCGACGCGAACCGGCGCGCGGTGGAAGCGACCGGGCACCTGTGCCCGGGCACGACGGCGCCGCTCGCGCGCTCGAACGTGGCGCCGAGCGCGGAAGCAACCGTCGCCGACGATGTGAAGTATCGCGATCCGCTCGTGCGCAACCGCATGGGCCTGCCGCCGCTCGACGCGGCCGCGCCGGCGCCCGCGCAGACGCGGCCGATAGCGACGACCGCGGTCCGGGCAGCGCCGATCCCGGTGCCGGTGCCCGCGCCGTCGATCGCCGCGCCGGCCGTCAGCGCGGTGCCGGGCGCGACGCAGGCGGCCGCCGCAAAGGCGTCGCAAGCGGCTGCCGTCGTGCCGGTTAGCGCAGCCGCACCGGTTGCCGCACCTGCCGTCGCACCTGCCGCGATGAGCGCGATGCCTGCTGCCGCCATCGTTGCAGCGCCGGCCGTCGCCGACAAGACGCCTGAACCTGCGCCGGCGGTTGCCGGCAAGGCGCCGGAACCTGTGTCGGCAGTGGCCGACAAGGCACGTGAACCTGCACCGGTCGTCGCCGACAAGGCGCCTGAACCTGCGCCGGCAGTGGCCGGCAAGGCGCCTGAACCTGCACCGGCGGTGGCCGACAAGGCGCCTGAACCTGCACCGGCGGTGGCCGGCAAGGCGCCGGAACCCGCGCTGGCAGTGGCCGACAAGGCGCCGGAACCCGCGCCGGCCGTCGCCGACAAGGCGCCTGAACCTGCACCGGTTGTTGCCGACAAGGCACTGGAACCCGCGCCGGCTGTCGCCGGCAAGGCGCCGGAACCCGTACCGGCCGCAACCGGCGCCGCACCGCAGACGGCGGACGCAGCAGCGCCCGCGCCCGCGGTCGATGCGAAGGATGCCGAACCGGTTTCGCAGGCAGCAGCCGAAGCGCCTGCGCCGGACGCCGCGCAGCCCGTCGCGGCCGACACGCCGGCCGCCGATGCGAAGGCGGCGGACACGGTCGAATCCGCAGCCGCGCCCGCACCGTCCGCCGAGATGCCCGCCGCCTCCGATCGGGCGCCGACCGCGGTCGACCAGCAGGCCGCCCCGGCAGCGCCGGCGATGCCGGCCCCGACCGTCATCTCGACGAGCACGTCGTCATAAGCCCGCGGGCCCGGCTCTCGTGCGACCGGCATGCCGGTCGCACGAGAGCCGTCGGGATTCGCTGTGCGATGCACGTTGCAAGTTTGACGGGTGTTGGTCCCATCCCCGAGGTCAACACCTCTTTTTGCCTGACGAGGGTACGAGGAGGCCTCAATCATGAGGATCTTTTTGGTCGCTCTGCTGCTGTACGGCACACAAGCCGCCGCACAGTCGGTTTTCCGGAACCCTGCGGTCTTCGTCATCCTGAGCGAGCAGACCCTCGCGAACGCCGCGAGCGTTCAGCAGGCGCTGACGACGCTCGGCCGTCCGGACAACACGGCATGCGTGCCGATGATGATGGTCGGCGACCCGCAGATGATTTACATGATGCCGGAGGAAGGGCACGCGCCGTCGTGGCAATCGCCGGTGTACGGTCGCGGCGCGCCGTTCGAGGCGCAGAACGGGCCGGCCCCGACCGGCAAGACGGTCGGGGCGATGCAGCACGCGGAGGACATGCGGACGCAGCCTTGGAGCGACAGCAGCGCGATCACGCAGAAGATCGCCGGCGAGCGGAGCCTGTCCGCGTCGGCGCGGGTCAGCGACTGGCAACGCAAGGGGCTGAACACGATCGAGACGGCGCCTGCGACGGAGGTGACGGTGAACGGAAAGACCTACCGCACCTATCGCGAAGACCTCAACCAGGCCGCGCGGCCCGTCGTCGAACCGCAGATCTACACGCAGCGTGTCGTGTTCTGCCGATGACGAAACTTTCCCGAGCGGAGAGGCCGGCAGCGGTAGCGCGCGGGCAGGGAGGCCCGTCGCGCACCGGTGCGCGACGCCCGCTCCGCCAGACAACCCTACGCGGCGAGGCCATCATGAACCATTGCTGCCCGATCAGACTGTCAGGCCCGCAGGAGGGCGAACGGGCCGCATGCCCGAGCCCGTTCGTCGCGCTCCGGCTTCACCATGCCGTGCCGTCGCGCCCGCTCGTGTATCTGTCGCAGCATCCCGACGCGGGGCTCGTCGACTGTCTCGCATCGCGCGGCTGGGACGTGCGGCGCGCGAAATCCGTTGCGGACGCACTCAATCTCGTCAAGGCGAACCGCCTGCATGCGGGCATCGTCGATTTCGGCGACTTCGCGTCACCCGACGTCGCGTCGTTCGAGGCGCTGCTGCGCGATCCGCGTATCGGCTGGGTCGCGCTCGCCGACGACGCGCGGCTGCGCGACGCCACCATCGCGCGCCTGATCCGCCAGTGCTGCTTCGGTTACGTGCGCAATGCGGCGGCCTGCACGACGATCGGCTATCTCGTCGGCCATGCGTACGGGATGCTGAAACTGGCGGACAGCGAACCGGCCGTCGATGCCGCGCCGCCCGGCGGTGCGATGATCGGCGCATGCGACGCGATGCGCCGCCTGTTCGCGACGATCCGCAAGATCGCGAACACCGAGGCCACCGTGTTCATCGCCGGTGAATCCGGGACCGGCAAGGAACTGACCGCGGCGGCGATCCACCAGCATTCGTCGCGCGCCGACGCGCCGTTCGTCGCCGTGAATTGCGCGGCCATCCCGTCGACGCTGCTGCAGGCCGAGCTGTTCGGACATGAGCGCGGCGCGTTTACCGGCGCGCACCAGCGCAAGATCGGCCGCATCGAGTCCGCGCACGGCGGCACGCTGTTTCTCGACGAAATCGGCGACATGCCGTTCGAGAGCCAGGCGAGCCTGCTGCGATTCCTGCAGGAGGGCAAGATCGAGCGGCTCGGCGGGCGCGCGTCGATTCCGGTGGACGTGCGGATCGTGTCCGCGACCCACGTCGATCTCGAGGCCGCGATGCAGGCGGGGCGGTTTCGTGCGGACCTGTATTACCGCCTGTGCGTGCTGCGCATCGACGAGCCGCCGCTGCGCGCGCGCGGCCGCGACATCATGCTGCTCGCCGACCACGTGCTGCGGCGTTATCGCGGCGACGGCTCGCACCGGATTCGCGGCTTCATGCCGTGCGCGATCGAGGCGATCCACAACTATGCGTGGCCGGGCAACGTGCGCGAACTGATCAACCGGATCCGCTTCGCGGTCGTGATGACGAACGGCCCGCTGATCTCGGCCGTCGATCTCGAACTGAACCAGTACACGTCGCACCGGCCGCCGACGCTCGCCGACGCGCGCAGGCAGGCCGAGCGGCGCACGATCGAGGAAACGCTGCTGCGGCATCGGCACCAGCATGCCGACGTCGCGGCGGAACTCGGGATTTCGCGCGCGACGCTGTACCGCCTGATGAGCGCGCACGGCCTGCATGGCTGACGCCGGTTGCGCCGGCGCGTGGCGTCAGGCTGGCCGTTCGAAGCCCGATTCGACCCAGCGCGCGGCGCTGGCCTTGTTGAGCTTGAACCCGGCGGACACCTTCGCGTCGGCCAGCAGCTCGCCGTACGGGTCGAACGCCTTCAGTTGCGCATACGGCTCGAATTCGTCCGGCACGATGTCGAGCGTCACCGACACATCCTGCCCGTCGTCGTCCTGGACCGTCACTTCCTTGTGCAGCATCGCGCGGCGCTGCTGCTCGTGACGCATCAGCACCTCGGTCGCGGTCTTCACCAGCGTGCGGAACGCGTTCGCGTCCATCGGCTTCGGGTTCTTCTTGTCGCGGCCCATCGTCCACGGGCCGACGAGCGCGGGCTCGGCTTCGCCGTCCTTGATCATCTCGACGGCCCAGCCGTCGTCGTCTTCGTTCTTGATGATGCGGGCCGTCCAGCCGTTGTCGCGCCAGAGGCCGTCTTCGTGGAGGGTGGTGTCGTCGGATTGCAGATCGGATTCGGTCATGGAGGAAGCGCGGCGAACGAGCGGGGCGCGCGGCCGGGAGCGGCGCGCTGCCCGCGGCCGGTCGCCCGGAGTGGCATGCAAAGGCCGCAATTTTAACCCGCGGGCCGTCCGTGCGGCCCGCGCCGCCCGCAACGTCGGCCGTCCGGCCGACTCAGGCCGCCGCCGAACGGTCGGACCGGCGCAAATATCAAACTCGTATTACGTTCCCGCAGGCCAATCTATACGCCGTCCGATATCCCGGCGGAGCGCCGGTTCCTAGAATAACAACCGGGATAAAAATATCCCGAACTTCCAACCAACGCCGATCCGGCCGCGCGCGCATGTCGCGCCGCGCGGCCCGGCGAACCTTCTGGAACTGCGCATGGGGAAATTCAGTATTCGCACTGTGTTCGCGTACGACTGGCCGCTGACACTGGCGGGCATGGAGCACATTGCCGGCAACGCGTGCGCGATCGATCTCGTCGGCGTCTCCCGGACGCCGGGCGAACTGGTCGAGGCGCTCGGCAGCATCGACTGCGACATCGCGCTGGTCGACTACGCGATCGGCCGCGACGCGCAGATGGACGGCCTCGCGCTGTTCGACTGGCTGCGCCGCTCGCGCCCGAACGTCGGGATCGTCGTGCTGGTCGGGAACGAGAATCCGGTGATCTTCCGCTCGATCCTCGCGCAAGGCGGCGCGAGCCTCGTCAGCAAGTTCGACGATGTCGGCCACATCGTCACCGCGATCCATTCGAGCTACAGCGGCGGGCGCTACCTGTCGCCGCTCGTCCGGCGCGCGCTCGAGGCGCTCGCCGAGCACGACCAGCCGCCGGTGAAGCTGTCGACACGCGAAATCGAGGTGATTCGCCTCTATCTGGCCGGCGTGCCGATCAAGACGATCGCGCAGCGGCTGAACAAGGGGAAGCAGACGGTCAGTGCGCAGAAGATCAGCGCGATGAAGAAACTCGGCGTGACCAACGACATCGAGCTGGTCCAGCGGGCGGCCGGGCTGGGGTTCGGTGGCGGCAAGGCCGTGAGCCGGCCGGCCGGCGCTGGGTAGGCGTGAAAGAGGCGCGGGTCGGGCAGGGGCCGGCACCGCGCGGCGCCGGCCCGTCAGGTGGAATCCGCCCGAATCGGCGGGATTCGGCGGGATTCGGCCGGATTCGGCGATGTCAGGCCGGCAATGCGAATCGCGTGACCGCGTCGCGCAGCGCTTCGGCCTGGTCGCGCAGCGAATGCGCGGCGGCCGCGGCTTCCTCGACGAGTGCCGCGTTCTGCTGCGTGACCTGGTCCATCTCGCCCACCGCACGGTTGACCTGCTCGATCCCCGCGCTCTGCTCGCGCGACGCGTGGCTGATCTCGTCGAGGATTTCGTTCACGCGCCGCACCGACTGCACGATTTCGGCCATCGTCTCGCCCGCGTGCGTGACGAGCGTCGCGCCGTGCTCGACGGTTTCGTTCGATGACACGATCAGCGACTTGATCTCCTTCGCAGCCGTCGCCGAGCGTTGCGCGAGGGAGCGCACCTCGGCCGCGACCACCGCGAAGCCGCGGCCCTGTTCACCCGCGCGTGCCGCTTCGACGGCTGCGTTCAGCGCGAGGATGTTGGTCTGGAACGCGATCCCGTCGATCACGCCGATGATGTCGCCGATCTTGTGCGAGCGGTCGGTGATCTCGTTCATCGTGCGCACGACATCGTCGACCACCTCGCTGCCGCGCGTCGCGACCTGCGCGGCCTGGCCGGCAAGCGTCGCGGCCTGGGCGGCGCTGTCCGCGTTCTGCTTCACGTTCGCGGTCATCTGGTCCATGCTCGACGCGGTCTGCACGAGCGCGGCCGCCTGTTCCTCGGTGCGCTGCGACAGGTCGGTGTTGCCCGACGCGATCTCGCTCGCGCCGACGTTGATGTTTTCCGTGCCCATCCGCACGCGCGACACCATGTCGATCAGCCCGGCCTGCATCGTATGCAGTGCATGCAGCAGGCTGCCGCGATCGTCCTGCTTCAGGTTCACGCGCGCGGTCAGGTCGCCCTGCGCGATCCGCTGCGCGGCGTCGAGCGCGACTTCGAGTTCGCCGCCGAGGTTCGCGCGCACGCTTTTCAGCACGAGCACCATCACGGCGGTCGCGATCGCGCCGAGCACGGCCGTCATCGCGAGCCAGCGGCCGACGCTCGCGAGCACGGTCGAACGCACGTCGTCCATGTACATGCCCGTCACCAGATACCAGTCCCACGGCGCGAAGCGCTGCACCGCGCTGGTCTTGTCCTGCGGCTTGTCGGCGCCCGGCTTCGGCCACAGATACTCGACGAAGCCCTTGCCGCCTTCCCCGTTGCCGGCCTTCACGATCTCGACGAACAGGTGCTTGCCGTTCGGGTCCGTGAAATTCGACACGTCCTTGCCGTTGAGTTCGGTCTTGATCGGATGCATCACGATCACCGGCTTTGAGTCGTTGATCGAGATGTAGCCGTCAGTGCCGTAGCGCATCGCGGCGATGGCCTCGAGCGCCTTCTGCCTGGCGTCGGTTTCCGGCAATGCATTCTGCTGTGACAGCTTGTAGTAATGGTCGGCGACGTTCGTCGCCTGCGCGACCAGCGACGCAAGCTGGTCGCGGCGGTCCGTGATCATCGACGCGCGCGTCTGCCATGCGCCGATGCCGGCGATCACGAGCAGGCCGAGCCACAGAATGACGATCATCGAGGCGAGTTTCTGATTCAGGGAAAGGGTGCGCATGAGTAGTGAGGTCGGTCGGTCGAACAAGCGCGCCGGGACGGCGTGAGGGGATAACTCTTTGACGGCACGCAGCGCACGTTGCCGTAGGCGGGAAATCCCTGAGAAACGGCAGCGGTTCGATACCGTGGAGCGCGGTGCGGGCATCCATGCATATACATAGTCGGCGTCGCTATACTGTCGGGCGATGACGGTTGCGTGTCGTGCCCGGACGGTCGGGCGCGGGCGGCGGCGTCGAACGAACCCGAAAGGAGGCTGCAATGCGAATTCTGGTGGTGGGGGCCGGCGCGGTCGGCGGATACTTCGGCGGCCGGCTCGCGGCGGCGGGGCGCGACGTGACGTTCCTGGTGCGCGACGGCCGCGCGGCCGCGCTTGCGCGCGACGGGCTCCTGATCCGCAGCCCGCGCGGCGACCTGACGCTCGCGAACGTGCAGACGCTGCGCGCGAGCGATGCGGCCGCGCCGTTCGACCTGGTGCTGCTGAGCTGCAAGGCCTACAGCCTCGACGATGCGATCGCGTCGTTCGCGCCGTTCGTCGGGCCGTCGACGCTGATCCTGCCGATGCTCAACGGGATGCGCCATCTCGACGTGCTGCGCGACCGGTTCGGTGCCGCGCAGGTGCTGGGCGGCCTGTGCGTGATCGCGGCGACGCTCGATCGCGAGCAGCGGATCATGCACCTGAACGACACGCACGGGCTGTCGTTCGGCGAACTCGCCGGCGGCGCATCAGCGCGCGTGCGCGCGGTGGCCGACGTGCTCGGCGGCGCGGGCTTCGATGCGACGCTCAGCGAGGACATCGCCGCGCGGATGTGGGACAAGTGGGTGTTCCTCGCAACGCTCGCGGCGAGCACGTCGCTGTTTCGCGGTTCGATCGGCGACATTCTCGCCGCGCCGGACGGCCGCCGCCTGCTCGAGACGATGCTCGACGAATGCAGCGCGATCGCCGCGCACAACGGTCACCGGCCCGATCCGGCCGCGATCGGGCGGATGCAGCGGATGGTGCTGACGCCATCGCCGCTGACCGCATCGATGCTGCGCGACGTCGAGAACCGCGCGCGCGTCGAAGCCGATCACGTGATCGGCGACCTGCTCGCGCGCCGCGATCCGCAGGCGGCGGATGCGCTGTCGCTGCTGCGAATCGCGTACAACCATCTGAAGACGTACGAGACGCGTGCCGCGCGGGAAAGCGCGGCTGGATAACGCGGCGGGATAAGCTCGGCTGGATAAGCGCGGTTGCGGCCGCGCCTGACCCGCGTTTCCGGGTACGCGTGGCGGCCGCCGTTCCCGTCGTTCCGCACTGCACAATCTTGCCGTCCGGCGCCGTTTCGGCCCGCAACCCGCAAAAAAGTATCGAAAATCAGGCGTAAAGTTGGTGGAGCCGTGCGCGCGATCGACCTACATTGCTTCCCATGCGACCGGTCGCGTCGCCGCACGATTCCGCGGCGTACGGACGAACCGCCGAACGGCCCGGTCAGCGATACATGGGAATGGAGACGCCACGATGATGCACCCCGATCTGGAAGTGGTCGAAGTGCGACGCGACGAGTCGTTCAAGGTCTGGTCGCACGGCTATCCGTATCGCACGATCCGCTGGCATTTTCATCCCGAATTCGAACTGCACCTGATCGTCGCGACGCGCGGCAAGTATTTCGTCGGCGACCACATCGGCTCGTTCGGCCCCGGTCATCTCGTGCTGCTCGGCCCGAACCTGCCGCACAACTGGGTCAGCGACATGGCCGAAGGCGAAACCGTCGAGCGCCGCAATCTGGTGATCCAGTTCGATCCGTCGTTCGTGCGACGCTGCATGGACGCATTTCCCGAATGCCGCGATGCGCAGGCGCTGCTCGACGACGCGCGACGCGGTGTCGGCTTCGACGACGACACGAGCGCGGCGATCGCGCCGCTGTTCGACGAACTGCTGACGGCACGCGGCATGCGCCGCATCGCGCTGTTCATGACGATCCTCGAGCGGCTGTGCGGCGCGGCCGAGCGCACGCTGCTCGCGAGCCCCGCATACGACCAGGCGCACGTGAGCCCGACGCGGCTCAGCCATGCGCTGTCGTACATCGGCAAGAACCTTGCGTCCGAACTGCGCGAATCGGATCTCGCGCAGCTGACCGGGCAGAGCGTCAGCGCGTTCTCGCGCGCGTTTCACCGCCATACCGGCTTGCCGTTCGTCCAGTACGTGAACCGTCTGCGGATCGAGTCCGCGTGCCAGATGCTGCTCGCCGACGATGCGAACATCACCGACATCTGCTTCCAGGCCGGCTTCAACAACGTGTCCAACTTCAACCGCCAGTTCCGCGCGGTGAAGGGGATGGCGCCGTCCGAATTCCGCGCGCTGCAACGCCTGAACGCACGCAGCCGCGAACTCGCGCTGCACGCGGCGCCCACCGGCAACCCGATGCCGCCGCGCGTGATCACGCCCGGCGCGCCCGCGCTCGCACCGCAGCCAGGATGATCGCCGGGCCTTCGCACGCCTGAGCTTTCCTTGCCGTTTCACCCAGCCGATCGCGCCGTTCGCGTCGCGAGGGGCTCGCTCATCCACGAAAAAGCCGCACATAACCGGAGACACCGTCATGACGCACGCATCGCCCGCTTCATCCCGTCGCCGCGCCGCCTTCATTGCGGCGGCTGCCACGGTCACGGTCACAGCCTTGTTCCCGATGGTCACGCATGCCGCGCCGCTGCGGATCGGCATGACGTTCCAGGAACTGAACAATCCGTACTTCGTGACGATGCAGAAGGCGTTGAACGACGCGGCCGCGTCGATCGGCGCGCAGGTCGTGGTCACCGACGCGCATCACGACGTCAGCAAGCAGGTCAGCGACGTCGAGGACATGCTGCAGAAGAAGATCGACATCCTGCTCGTGAACCCGACCGATTCGACCGGCATCCAGTCCGCGATCACGCAGGCGAAGAAGGCCGGCGCGGTGGTCGTGGCCGTCGACGCGAACGCGAACGGCCCGGTCGATTCGTTCGTCGGCTCGAAGAACTACGACGCGGGCGTGATGTCGTGCGAATACCTCGCGAAGGCGATCGGCGGCAGCGGCGAGGTGGCGATCCTCGACGGCATTCCGGTCGTGCCGATTCTCGAACGCGTGCGCGGCTGCAAGGCCGGGCTCGCGAAATTCCCGAACGTGAAACTGGTCGACACGCAGAACGGCAAGCAGGAGCGCGCAACCGCGCTGTCGGTGACGGAGAACATGATGTCCGCGCATCCGAACCTGAAGGGCATCTTCAGCGTGAACGACGGCGGCTCGATGGGCGCGCTCGCCGCGATCGAGGGTTCCGGCAAGGACATCAAGCTGACGAGCGTCGACGGCGCGCCCGAGGCGATCGCCGCGATCCAGAAGCCGAACTCGAAGTTCATCGAGACGACCGCGCAGTTTCCGGCCGACCAGGTGCGCATCGCGCTCGGCATCGCGATCGCGCGCAAGTGGGGCGCGACGGTGCCGAAGGCGATTCCGGTCGACGTGAAGGTCGTCGATCGCGGCAATGCGAAGGGGTTCAGCTGGTGAACGGCGCGCAACGCGACGTGGAGGGCGGCGGCGCGGTCGCGGCCCTTCGCACGGAGAAGCCGATGGACACGATACTCAGGCTCAGCCATATCACCAAGCGCTTTCCCGGCGTGCAGGCGCTGTCGGACATTCATCTCGAGATCGCACGCGGCGAGGTGCACGCGCTGCTCGGCGAGAACGGTGCCGGCAAGTCGACGCTGATGAAGATCCTTTGCGGGATCCATCAGCCCGATGCCGGCACGATCGAGATCGACGGCGCCGCGCGGCATTTCGCGAGTTATCACGACGCGGTCGCGGCCGGCGTCGGCATCGTGTTCCAGGAGTTCAGCCTGATTCCGCACCTCGATGCCGTCGACAACCTGTTCCTCGGCCGCGAACTGCGCACGCGCTGGGGCGGGCGCGACCGCGCGCGGATGCGGCGCACGGCGGCCGGCATCTTCGCGCGGCTCGGCGTGTCGATCGATCTCGATGCGCCGCTGCGCACGCTGTCGGTCGCGCAGCAGCAGTTCGTCGAGATCGGCAAGGCGCTGTCGCTCGACGCGCGCATCCTGATCCTCGACGAGCCGACCGCGACGCTCACGCCGGCCGAGGCCGGACACCTGTTCGCGATCATGCGCGAGCTGAAGCGGCAGGGCGTCGCGATGATCTTCATCTCGCATCACCTCGACGAGATTTTCGCGGTATGCGATCGCATCACGGTGCTGCGCGACGGCCGGCATGTCGCGACCACCGAAGTCGCGCGCACGGACGTCGAGCAACTGGTGCGCATGATGGTCGGTCGCCGGCTCGAGAGCAGCTTTCCGCCGAAGCCGGCGCGGTCGGCCGATGCGCCGGCCGTGCTCGAAGTCGACGCGCTGCAGATCGAACGCGACGGCCCGGTGAACCGCTTCGCGCTGCATGCGGGCGAAATCCTGGGCTTTGCCGGCCTCGTCGGCTCCGGCCGCACCGAGACCGCGCTCGCGGTGATTGGCGCGACGCACGCGCACCGCAAGGACGTGCGCGTGCGCGGCGCGGCGGCGAAGCTCGCCGATCCGGCCGATGCGCTGCGCGCGGGCATCGGCCTGCTGCCGGAAAGCCGCAAGACGGAAGGGCTCGTCACGTCGTTCTCGATCCGCGACAACATCTCGCTGAACAACCTCGGCAAGTACCGGTCGCTGCGCTGGCTGATCGACCGGCGCGGCGAGGCGCGCACGACGCACGACGTGATGCGGCGCGTCGGCGTGAAGGCGCCGTCGATCCACACCGAGGTCGCGACGCTGTCCGGCGGCAACCAGCAGAAGGTCGTGATCGCGCGCTGGCTGAACCATCACGCGACCGTGCTGATCTTCGACGAGCCCACGCGCGGCATCGACGTCGGCGCGAAAGCCGAAATCTACGGGCTGATGCGCGAACTCACCGCGCGCGGCTACGCCATCATCATGATCTCGTCCGAGTTGCCGGAAATCGTCGGCATGTGCGATCGCGTCGCCGTGTTCCGGCAGGGGCGCATCGAGGCGACGCTCGCAGGCGACGAGATCGATCCCGATACGGTCATGACCCATGCCACGGCCGGCACGCGAGGAGCGACCCATGAACCTGCCTGAATCTTCTTCCACGCCTTCCACGACGCTCGCGGCCGCGGCCGCCGACGCGCCGCCGCCACGTGCGATGTGGACGCAGCTGCGGCGCTCGACGCTGTTCTATCCGCTCGTCGGCCTGATCGCCGTATGCGTCGCGATGATGATCGCGAGCCCGAGCTTCCTGTCCGCCGCGAATCTCGAGAACGTGCTGCGCCAGGTGTCGATCAACGCGATCATCGCGGTCGGCATGACCTGCGTGATCCTGACCGGCGGGATCGACCTGTCGGTCGGCTCCGTGATGGCGCTGTCCGGCACGCTCGCGGCCGGGCTGATGGTCGCCGGTGTCAATGCCGTTGCCGCGCTCGCGACCGGCATCGCGGTGGGCGTCGGGTTCGGCTTCCTGAACGGCGTGTTCGTCGCGTTCGCGGGGATGCCGCCGATCATCGTCACGCTCGCGACGATGGGCATCGCGCGCGGCCTCGCGCTGATCTATACGGGCGGCTATCCGATCGACGGGCTGCCCGACTGGATCGCGTTCTTCGGCAGCGGCAAGGTGCTTGGCATCCAGGCGCCCGTGCTGATCATGCTGGCCGTCTATGCGATCGCGTGGCTGCTGCTCGACCGGATGCCGTTCGGCCGCTACGTATACGCGATCGGCGGCAACGAGCAGGCGACGCGGCTCACCGGCGTGCGCGTCGCGCGCGTGAAGCTGATCGTCTACACGCTGGCCGGGCTCACGTCGGCGCTTGCCGCGATCGTGCTGACCGGGCGCCTGATGAGCGGGCAGCCGAACGCGGGCGTCGGCTTCGAGCTCGACGCAATCGCGGCCGTCGTGATGGGCGGCACGTCGATCTCCGGCGGCCGCGGCGCGATTCTCGGCACACTCGTCGGCGCACTGCTGCTCGGCGTGCTCAACAACGGGCTCAACATGGTCGGCGTGAACCCGTATGTGCAGAACGTGATCAAGGGCGGAATCATCCTGCTCGCGATCTACATCAGCCGCGAACGGTCGCGGTAACGCGTCATTCATCAGATATCCGAATCACCAACGGACGAGAGGACGAGACAACTCATGACGACACCCGAATCCCAGCCGCGCATGACTGCGGTGGTTTGCCACGGCCCCGAGGATTACCGCGTCGAACAGGTCGCGAAGCCGCGCGCGGGCGCGAACGAGCTCGTGATCCGCATTGCCGCATGCGGCATCTGCGCGAGCGATTGCAAGTGCCATGCGGGCGCGAAGATGTTCTGGGGCGGCCCGAGCCCGTGGGTGAAGGCCCCCGTGATACCCGGCCACGAATTCTTCGGCTACGTGGAAGCGCTTGGCGACGGGGCGGCCGAGCATTTCGGCGTCGCTCAGGGCGACCGCGTGATCGCCGAGCAGATCGTGCCGTGCGGCAAGTGCCGCTACTGCAAGTCGGGCCAGTACTGGATGTGCGAGGTGCACAACATCTTCGGCTTCCAGCGCGAGGTGGCCGACGGCGGGATGGCCGAGTACATGCGCATTCCGCCGACGGCGATCGTGCACAAGATCCCGCTCGGCGTGTCGCTCGAGGACGCTGCGATCATCGAGCCGCTGTCGTGCGCGATTCATACGGTGAACCGTGGCGACGTCCAGCTCGACGATGTGGTCGTGATCGCCGGCGCGGGCCCGCTCGGGCTGATGATGACGCAGGTCGCGCGCCTGAAGACGCCGAGGAAGCTCGTCGTGATCGACCTGATCGACGAGCGGCTCGAACTCGCGCGGCAATACGGCGCCGACGTGACGATCAACCCGAAGCGCGACGACGCGCGCGAGATCGTCCGCACGCTGACCGGCGGCTACGGATGCGATGTGTACATCGAGACGACCGGCGCGCCGGTCGGCGTGAACCAGGGGCTGGAACTGATCCGCAAGCTCGGCCGCTTCGTCGAGTTCAGCGTGTTCGGCGAGGACACGACCGCCGACTGGTCGATCATCGGCGACCGCAAGGAGCTCGACGTGCGCGGCGCGCATCTGGGGCCGTACTGTTATCCGGTCGCGATCGATTTGCTCGCGCGCGGGCTCGTCACGTCGAAAGGCATCGTCACGCACGGCTTCGCGCTCGAAGAGTGGGACGACGCGATCCGTGTCGCGAAATCGGCCGAATCGATCAAGGTGCTGCTGAAGCCGGCCCGTTGAACGCCGGCGCGTGCGCCTCACCGGAGACATCATGGAATACGTCATAGGCGTCGACATCGGCACGCAGAGCACCAAGGCGCTGCTCGTCGACCGGCACGGCGCCATCGTCGCGCGCCGCTCGGCCGGCTACCAGCCCGACACGCCGCGCCCGCTGTGGGCCGAACAGTGGCCGCAGGTGTGGTTCGACGCGGTGCTCGACTGCATCGCCGGTTGCGTGAGCGACGCGCGCGCGCACGGCGTGCCGGCCGACGCGATCCGCGCCGTGTGCGTGAGCAGCCTGTACGGCGGCTCGGGCATTCCGGTCGACACCGACATGCGGCCGCTCCATCCGTGCCTGATCTGGATGGACCGGCGCGCAACCGCGGAAGTCGACTGGGTGAACGAACACGTGAACGTCGAGCGGCTGCGCGTGATCACCGGCAACGGCGTCGACAGCTACTACGGATTCACGAAGATGCTGTGGCTGCGCGAGCAGCGCCCGGACGTGTGGGCGAACGTGCGCTATTTCCTGCCGCCGAACGCCTACGTGATCTACCTGCTGACCGGCGAGGTCGCGGTCGACCACAGCTCGGCCGGGAACATCGGCGGCGTGTACGACGTCGCGCGCCGCGAGTGGTCCGACGACGCGCTCGACATGCTCGGCATCCCGGCGACGATGATGCCCGAGCGGCTCGTCGAGTCGACCGACGTCGTCGGCGGGCTGCTGTCGCAATGGACGGAGCAGCTCGGTTTGCCGGCCGGCACGCCGGTCGTCGCGGGCGGCGTGGACGCGGCCGTCGCCACCTTCGCGGCCGGCGCGACGCGCAGCGGGCAGCACGTCGCGATGATCGGCACCAGCATGTGCTGGGGCTATGTGAACCAGCACGTCGATGCGCGGCACGGGCTCGTCAGCATGCCGCACGTGTTCAACGGTCAGCGCGACCTGTACGTGTTCGGCGGTGCGATCACGGCCGGTGCGTCAGTCGCGTGGTTTCGCGATCAGTTTTGTCATGCGGAAATCGATGCGGCGAGGCTGCTGCCGCATGGCGATCCGCACGTGCTGCTCGAGGAAGCGGCCGAGCGCGTGCCGCCCGGCGCCGACGGCGTGCTGTTCCTGCCGTATTTGATGGGCGAACGCAGCCCGGTGTGGGATGCGAAGGCGAGCGGCGCGTTCGTCGGCCTGAGTCTCGCGCATACGCGTGCGCACCTGTATCGTGCGGTGCTCGAGGGCGTCGCGTTCGCGCTGCGGCACAACATCGAGGCCGGCCGGCGCGGCGCGGCGGCGCTGGACGACCGGCTGATCGTCGTGGGCGGCGCCGCGCATTCGGCGCTGTGGATGCAGATCGTCGCGGACGTGACGGGTTTTCCGGTATGGACGATCGAACAGGACGTCGAAGCCGCGATGGGCGCCGCGCTGCTCGCGGGCGTTGGCGCGGGACTCGTATCGCACGACGACGCGCAAGGCGGCTGGGTCACGCTCGTCGAACGCGCGCGGCCCGATGCGGGGCGCGCGAATGCGTATGCAGCGCGCTTCACGCGTTATACGGCGCTGTATCCGGCGCTCAAGCCGATCATGCACGCGCTGCGCACTTCACCATGAAGACACGATTCGATTTCAGCGGTTCAAGGGTGCTCGTCACCGGTGCGTCGAGCGGGATCGGGCGCGCCTGCGCGGTTGCGCTCGCCAATGCGGGCGCGCGCGTCGTCGCGGCGGGGCGCGATGCGGCCGCGCTCGATGTGCTGGCGGGTGAAATCGCCTGCGATACCTTGCGCATGGACATCGGGGGCGACGCACATGCGCTGGATGCGGCGCTCGCCACGCACGACGCGTTCGACGGGCTCGTCAATTGCGCGGGCGTCGCGTCGCTCGAACCGGCGCTCGAGGTGGATGCGGACAACTTCGATCGCGTGATGGCCGTCAATGCGCGCGGCGCGGCGCTCGTGGCGCGGGCCGTCGCGCGGAAGATGGTCGCGCGCGACGGACGTGGCGCCGCGCGTGCGCGGGGCAGCATCGTCAACGTATCGAGCCAGGCCGCGCTCGTCGGCCTGCCCGCGCATCTGAGCTATTGCGCGTCGAAGGCGGCGCTCGATGCGATCACCCGCGTGCTCTGCATCGAACTCGGGCCGCACGGGGTTCGCGTGAACAGCGTGAACCCGACCGTCACGCTCACGCCGATGGCGCGGTTTGCGTGGAGTGAGCCGGAGAAGCGTGCGCCGATGCTCGCGGCGATTCCGCTCGGGCGTTTCGCAGAGCCGGACGAGGTGGTCGAGCCGATCCTGTTCCTGCTCAGCGACGCGGCGTCGATGGTCAGCGGGGTGTCGCTGGCGATCGACGGCGGGTATACGGCGCGGTAGCGGGCGCGATGAAGCGGGGTGCGACCGGCGGTCGTCCCGCGCAGGCGCGTGCCGGATCAGGCCGAAAGGCGCGAGCGACGCGAAGCGGGCCGCGCGCGGGCTAGACAGGGTCCTTGCTCGGCGGTCCGTCGGGCTGCTGCGGGTTGTCGTGAGGATGCCCCGGCGGCGGTGGCGACAGCGGATCGTCTTCCGGATCGCGGTTCGGGTCGGCCGGGGGCTCGGGCATCGGGGTCGTGTGGTCCATGGGGAACTCGCGCAATGCGTGACGGCGGTGGCGCGGCGTGCGCCTCGTCTCCGTTATAGGCAATCGGGCGGGTGTTTGCAGCGGGATTCTGGCGGCGGCGTGCGGATTGCTCGAGATAGACGGCGTTTCGCGGGCAACGCGCCGGATTTCGCGACGACAGGCATGCGCGGTGCGGTTGGCGCGATTGGCGTCAGCGCAGATCCGCCGGCGTATCCACGTCGCGCAGGATGCCGGGATCCTCGACGGCGAGCAGGTTCACCGGCGCGCTGGCGAACAGCGCGCGGGCGCCCGTGTCGCCGTCGAGCGTGGCGAGCGCATCATAGTGGTGCACGGCGAAACCGACCGGATGGCCGCGCACGCCACGATGCGCGGGGGCGACGATCGACGCGTCGTCGGCATCGAGGGCTCGCGTGACTGCTTCGTAGGTGGACGGCGCGATCCACGGCATGTCGCCGAGCGCGACGAGCCAGCCGGTCGCTTCCGGCGTGGCGCGGACGCCGGCCGCCAGGCTCGCGCCCATGCCGCGCATCGCATCGGGCGCATAGACGACCTGGCAGCCGGCTTCGTTCAGCAGAATCGCGAGCTTTTCGGCGCCGGGGCGCACGACGGCGATCACGTCGGCCGTGGCCGCCGCGAGGCGACGGGCGGCCGCGACCGCAACCGGCGTGCCGTCGGGAAGCAGCGCGAGCAGCTTGCTGTGCAGACCGCTTGGGTCGAAGCGTTGACCGAGACCGCCGGCGAGCAGGACGCCGGTGGCGAGTGACGCATAGGACATCGGCGCGGGGGGAGGAAGGCAGGTGGGCCGATTGTGCGGGAGCGGGCGGGGATCGGCAAGTGCGGATGTTACCGACGTGCGGGCATTGCAGTCGGAAAGAATGTCAGTGGACGGCTTCGGCGAGCAAGCTTTCGCCGGTGGCGCGGTAAATGGCGTGCTATTCGCGTTGTATCGCGGACCATTGGCGGTTGCCGGACAACTCGCGCCGCCATTCGGACGGGTCATTCAATTTGTGAAGCAGGGGCGGGGTAGCGCGTCGATCGGTGGTTGACGGTTTCGCGCGACCGTCACATTCGGTTCGATCAGACGAATCGCCTGTCGAGTGGTGGCCGGGGGCCGTGTCGCGATTCGGCCAACGCGTATATGACGATCACCAAAGTGTCTTGACGTGCGCGTAAGCGCGGATCTTTTCGTCGCGGGTGACGAGCGGCGCGCCGAGCCGCCGCGCGGTGGCGACGATCATGCGGTCGGCCGGATCCTTGTGGAACGTGCCGGGCAGCGCGGTGGACTTCGCGGCGATGTCGGCGTCGACCGGCACGAAGCGCATGCCGTCGATTTGCGCGACCGTGGCGAGCCATGCATCGACGTCCATCGTCAGCGCGAGGCGCTCGTTGCGCACCAGCATCGCGATTTCCCATGCGGAGATCGCGGAAGCAGCGAGCGTACCTTCGCCGCGCGCGCGATCGATCGCGCTGCGAGCCTTCTTGCTGAGCGACGGATCGCCCGCCACCCACCACACCAATGCATGCGTATCCAGCACGATCACCGTGACGCCTCCCAATCATCTTCCGCAATCGGATCGAGAGGATTGTCGTAGCGCATGACCGAGCCGCGCAATATGTCCAACGGCTGAGCCTCGCGTGCGCGATACGGCCGGATCTCGAGCGTCGGCTTGCCGTGATCGGTGACGATGAGGCTTTCACCTGAAGCCTCGACGAGCCGGAAGTATTCGAGTGCGCGAGCCTTGAATTCGGATTTCGATACGGGTGCGTGCGGCATCATGATATGAGCATGGTCATTTGACGATGGTCATTTTAGACGCGCGTGGCGATCCGATGCAAGCGACGGCGGACCTCCCTCGACCGATGTTTTTCCGCACGGGTGCACCGCTACCGGTTTACCCTACGCATCCGCCCACTTCCTCAACAGGTTGTGATAAATCCCCGTCAATGAAATGACCATCGGATCCTTCGCGCCTTTTTCCGCGGACAGCGCCTGAATCTGCGTATCGAGCTGAAACAGCAGCGTGCGATCGCCATCGTCGCGCACCATGCTCTGGATCCAGAAGAACGACGCGACCCGCTCGCCGCGCGTAACAGGCGTCACCCGATGCAGGCTCGACGCCGGATAAAGCACGAGATCGCCTGCCGGCAGCTTCGCGCGATGCACGCCATACGTATCTTCCACGCACAGCTCGCCGCCGTCGTACGCATCGGGCTCCTCGAGAAACAGCGTTGCCGACAGATCGCTGCGCACGCGAAAATCCGTGCCGCGCAGCAGCCGGATCGCGTTGTCGACATGCGTGCCGAACGTCTCGCCGCCTGCATAGCGATTGAACAGCGGCGGAAACACCTTCAGCGGCAGCGCCGCCGAAAAGAACAGCGCATGTCGCGCGAGCGCATCCTGGATCGCCTCGCCGAGCGCACGCGCGACAGGCGAGCCTTCCGGCAACTGCCGGTTGCGTTTCGCCAGCGCGGACTGCGCGCCGGACGTCGCGTTGCCGTCGACCCAGTCGGCGGTATCGAGCATGTCGCGGCATTGCGCGACCTGTGCCTTGGTCAGCACGCCGGGGATATGAAGCATCATGATTCGAATTCCATGCCGCGAGACGGCAACTGCAGTGCCGCCGCGCGCAACGCAGCGAGCGGCGACGACGCAAGATACGCGTGCATCTTCGCGACGAACGCAGGGGTGGCGGTGGCCGGCACACGCGCGAGCCAGGCGAGTGCCTCGTCGATGCGCCCGCGCTCGGCGAGCAGCCGCGCATAGTTGAACTGGCCGCGAAAATCGCCGGCCTCGGCCGCTCGGCGATAGTGGTCGAATGCGGTGTCGGCATCGACGGCCACGACCCAGCCATCCTCGTAGAAGCCGCCGATCAGGTTGATCGATTTCGCATGGCCGAGCGCGGCCGCACGGCGAAACCAGTCGAGCGCGGCGGCGCGGTCCGCGTCGACGCCGTTGCCGAGCGCGAGCGCCGTCGCGTAGTTGTACATGCCCCAGTGGAGCCCTGCCTGCGCGGCGAGCCGGTACCAGTACACGGCCACCGGCGCGCACGCGGCCGTGCCCCAGCCGAGCTCGTAGCAGCGGCCGAGCATGTTCATCGCCATCGGGTGGCCGGCTCGCGCCGCGTGCCGGAACCAGCCGCATGCGGCGGCCGGATCGCGCGCGACGCCATGCCCGTCGAGCAGGTACTGTCCATAGACGGCCTGTGCGTCGACGATCCCGTTGTCGGCGGCCGCCGCGACCCACGCGGCGGCGCGTTCGGGCGGCCCGGCCAGGATGGCGGCGAACTCGCGCGGCGACACCGACGCGAGCGCCTTCAGCGATACGGCCTCCATCGATCAGTAGCGCGCGTTCAGCGTGACGAACGCGGAGCGGCCCGGCGCGATCGACGCGTAGTGCGACGGATAGGCCTGATCGAAGTACGTGCGATTGAACAGGTTGTTGACGTTCAGCTGCAGGTCGAGCTTCTTGTTGATCCGGTATTGCGCCATGGCATCGAAACGCCAGTACGACGGCACCGCGCGCAGGTTCGCGGGATCGCCGAACACTTCCGACATGTAGAACGCGCCGCCGCCGACGGTGAATTTCGGCGTCACGTCGTAGTTCGACCACATCGTCAGGCTGTGCTTCGGCGTGTTCGGGAACCGGTGGCCGTCGTTCGCGGCGTCCTTGCCGTTGTTGCGCAGCTCGCTCTTCATGTACGTATAGCCGCCGAACACCTGCCACTGCCGGGTGATCTGGCCGGCGACGCCGAGCTCGAGACCTTGCACGCGCTTGTTGCCGACCATCGCGTACTGGTTGTTCGGCAGCGTCACGCGCGCATTCGTCGTGTCGATCTGGAACAGCGCGCCGGTCAGCGACAGCGTGTCGTTCAGCACGTTCCACTTCGTGCCGAGCTCGATGCTGCGATTCTTTTCGGGTGCCATCTGATCGGCATTCGGCCCGACGCCGCCGCGGCCCGGCGTGAGCGACTGCGTTTCGCTGCCTTCGCCGAGCAGCATGCCGGCCGGCGTCGACGACGTCGCATACGACGCGTAGATGCTGCCGTTCCGCGCGGGCTTGAACACGAGGCCGGCCTGCCAGTTGAAGAGCGTGTCGTCGCGCGTGTAGGTCTTGCCGCCGTTCGCGCGGGTGTCGGTGAAGCGGGTCGAGTAGTCGTCGACGCGCACACCGGCGTTCACCTGCCAGCGCGGCGTGAGCTCGATCGTGTCGAAACCGTAGATCGACTGGGTCGTGGTGCGCGCATGCGCATAGTCGTTGTTGCGCGTGACGGAACCGGCCCACGGGTCGTTCGGGTTCGGCGACCACAGGCTCGTGCAGTTGTAGCCCGACGGCGCGCCGATGCCTTTCCGGCAGATCGTGCCCTTGTCGGTCGCGACCGTGTACGAATCGCGCTTGCCCCATTCGCGCGACAGCTCGATGCCGGTCGTGAAGCCGTGCTTGAACGGGCCGGTGCGGAATTCGCCGAACAGTTCGGTCAGGTTCGCGAGACTGTTGATCGAGCTGTTGCGGTTGTTGTTGCGGCGCCAGACCTTGCCGTTGACCACGTTGCCCTGGCTGTCGTCCGGCTGCGTCCAGATATAGTCCTGCGTCGATTCCGTGTAGCGCGTGGTGTTGCGCACCGTCAGCCCCGGCGTGATGTCGTGCTCGATCTTGATCGTGCTGATGTCCGACGTGGTCTTGCGGAAGTCGCGGTCGATCAGGCCGTAGAAGTTGTGGCGGTCGACGGGCGCCGGATAGATCGTGTCGACGTTCGCAGGCTTGTTCGACGTCGTGTAGAAGTACGGAATGCCGCCGTCGGGCATGTCGTCGGTCGACAGGTGGTAATAGCTCGCGGTCACGCGCGTCGGCGTGCCGAGGCCGAACGCGATCGACGGCGCGACGCCCCAGCGCTCGTTGTTGACGGCGTCGCGGCCGGCGACGTCGTTGTTGTGGCTCATCAGGTTCAGGCGGAACGCGGCGTGATCGGCGAACTGCCAGTTGCCGTCGGCGGTGAAGCGGCGGTAGCGGTCGGTGCCGAGGCCCGCGCTCGCGGCGGCCGTTGTGCCGAGGTGCGGTGCTTTCGTGATCAGGTTGATGCTGCCGCCCGCGCCGCCGCGGCCGCCGTACGCGCCATCGGAGCCCTTGGTGATCTCGACGCGCTCGGTGTTGAAGATCTCGCGCGTGGTCGCGCCCGTGTCGCGCATCCCGTCGACGAACATGCTGCCCTGCGTGTCGTAGCCGCGGATGAACGGGCGATCGCCGAGCGGGTTGCCGCCTTCGCCGGCGCCGAACGTGATGCCGGGCACGGTGCGCAGCGCTTCGGTCAGCGTCGCCGCGCCGCTGTTCCGGATCAGCTCCTGCGGGATCACGGTCACCGACTTCGGCGTGTCGACGAGCGGCGCGGTGAATTTCGCGGATGCGGAAAAGTCGGCCTTGTAGCTGTGCTCGGTCTTGCCCTGGATCTCGATCGGCGCGAGATGGCCCTCGGTGCCGACCGGGGCGGGCGGCGGCGTGCCGTCGGCGAACGCAGGGCTCGCGGCGAGCACGCTGCACAGGGTGGTGAATTTGCCGAGCTTCAACTCTTCAGGACGGGACTTCATGGTGCGCTTCGACCTCGCGGTGTGGCCCCGGAAACGGCGCGCCACGGAAATGTGCACGCCGCCGGGAATTATTACGATTTGTTTTCAGGCGGCATTCTATGTAATTTATTCGCGAATGAGAAGCGTTCTTGTTAGCGTTTGCGAGGAGAATGTTGACGAATGTTGCGGAGGCTTCAGAGGCTTGCGTGGCGGGGAGAATGGCCGAGTATGAAGGCCTTGTCGAGCCGGCTACAGTAGTCGAGTCTTCACTCGTCCAAACTGACAGCAAGGTGATAGGATGCATGCATTGAAAGCAATTGTGGCGGGGTGCATCATGCCTGTGATTACCGTTCGAAATTTGCCCGACGAAGTGCATCGCGCGCTCCGGATCCGTGCGGCGCAACACGGCCGCAGTACCGAAGCCGAGGTGCGCGAGATCCTGGAGCAGGCGGTCCGGCCCGGCGGCCGGCCCAGGCTTGGAACGCTGCTGGCTGAAATCGGGCGGGAGGCGGGAGGATTCGATTTCGAGATGCCTCGTGACCGGGCGTCAACCGATCCGATGAGCTTCGAATGATCCTGGTCGATACCAACGTCATTTCCGAGCCGCTGCGGCGCGAGCCGAGCCAGGCCGTGATCGAATGGCTCGACGCGCAGAACGTCGAGACGCTGTTTCTTGCGGCGATCAGTCTCGCGGAAATGCGCTTCGGCGTGGCCGCTCTGCCGGAAGGGCGACGGCGGGACTGGCTGCACCAAAGCATCGAGCAGCGCGTCGTGCCGCTGTTTCGCGGTCGAATCCTGCCGTTCGACGATGCCGCCACCAAAGCGTACGCGGGGCTTCGCGCGAAGGCCCGCGCTACGGGCAACGCGATGGCGTCTGCCGATGGCTTTATCGCCGCAACCGCCGCGGCAAACGGCTTGATCGTGGCCACACGCGACGTCGCGCCGTTCGAGGCGGCCGGCCTGCGCGTGATCGATCCGTGGGCCCGGTAATACCTGTCGGATTGCCCTGCGTCACCCGCGCCGAAAATGAAAACGCGCCGTGCGAGGCGGCGCGTCGTGCGTGACGTCAGCGTGCGCGGCCCTCGAACAA
Source organism: Burkholderia sp. Bp9140 (assembly GCF_003853425.1). NCBI lineage: Bacteria > Pseudomonadati > Pseudomonadota > Betaproteobacteria > Burkholderiales > Burkholderiaceae > Burkholderia > Burkholderia sp. Bp9140. Next base: position 46,395 of record NZ_QTPQ01000022.1, on the reverse strand, counting down.
AAGTGTTCAAGTGCAGCCGCGCGGCACCGGATGCGGGTCAATCAATCCCGTGAAACACCGCATCCTCCGGCCCGAGGTACGCCGGCGGGCGCCACGTCGCGTCGCGCATCGAATGCTGGACGAGGTTCTCGACGCCGAGCAGCACCGCGAAGATTGCCATCCGCACCGGAATGCCGTTGTCGGTCTGCCGGAAGATCGCGAGGCGCGGATCGCGGTTCAGGTCGACCGACAGGTCGTTCGCGCCGGGCCGGCTGTCGCGCGGCAGCGGGTGCATGATCAGCGTGTCGGGCTTGCAGGCGGAATCGACGAGTGCCTGGTTGATCTGGAAATCCGGCGTGTACCCTTCGAACGACTCGTCGGTGAAGCGCTCCTTCTGGATCCGCGTCGCATAGACGACGTCCGCGCCGCGCAGCCCGGCCGCGAGGTCGTTCGTCTGCTCGATCACATGGCCGTTCGTCGCGATCTGGTCGATGATGTACGCCGGCATTTCGAGCGTCGGCGGCGACACGAGCGTGAACTTCAGCCCGCGGTACAGCGCGAGCAGCTTGACGAGCGAGTGCACGGTGCGGCCGTATTTCAGGTCGCCGACGAGCGCGATATGTGCGCCGTCGACGATCTTGCCGAGCCGCGAGAACTCGCGCTGGATCGTATAGAGATCGAGCAGTGCCTGGCTCGGGTGTTCGCCCGGGCCGTCGCCGCCGTTGATCACCGGCAGGTTGGTCGCGCGCGCGAATTCGGCCACCGAGCCTTTCTCGGGGTGGCGGATCACGAGCGCGTCGACATAGCCGGCCATCACGCGGCTCGTGTCGTAGATCGATTCGCCCTTGGCCATCGACGAGAACGTGAAGCCGGTCGTGTCGCACACCGAGCCGCCGAGCCGGCAGAAGGCCGCGCCGAACGACACGCGGGTGCGCGTGCTCGCCTCGAAGAACAGGTTGCCGAGCACGGCGCCTTCGAGCACGCGCGAGATCTTGTGGCGGCGCGCGATCGGCTGCATCACGTCGGCGACGCGGAACAGCGCCTCGACCGAATCCCGCGAGAACTGGTCCACCGAGATCAGCTGCGGCTTGCCTTCGAACAGGAATTGCTTCGCGAGCCCCTGTTTGTCTACGCTTTGCGTATAGTCCCCGCCGTCCGGTGCCGCGCGTTCGACGATTTCCGACACGAACCGCTCGACGATCTCGGGCATGCCGCGCGATTCCTGCGAGTCGTCCGGCAATAGCCAGGTGTCCAGCGCGCGGCGGCTCACGCCGATGCGGTTCGCGAACGTTTCGCGGGTCATGTTCAGGCGGCGCATCGCGTCGCGCAGGAAGGCTTGCTGGGGAACGGTCATCGGCGGCACCCTGGTGGAAAATATACGCGGTGCGTATATTAGTTCGCGTGCTGACGAAGTCAAGGAAAATCTGTTCGACCGGCTGTGTGGCGCGCGGCGGTCGTCTCCGTATAATCAGGTCAGGCCCCGTGTCCTGCGCGCCGCAGGGCGCCCCGCCTCATCCGATTCGCCCGGTCGGGCTTGTTGATTCGAAGGAGAGTGAGAATGACGCGTACGATTGCTGCAATGCTGCTGGTGGTGACCGCCGCGCTCGCCGGTTGCAATACCGTTGCCGGCATGGGGCAGGACATTTCGAAGGGTGGCCAGGCAATCAGCGATACGGCTGAGAAGGCCAAGTAAGAAGCTGCCGGATTCCGGAATGCAGAAGGCGCCGGCCTGCCCCGCGATTGCGGGGCGGCCCGGCGCCTTTTTTCGTGGTCGCGGTGAACGTGGAGGCGGCGTCAGGCGCTTTCCACGAATGCGTAACGGCCTTCGACCTTGCGCGGCGTGAACCAGCCGAAGTCGGGGAACAGCCGGTTGCGGACGAACCACACGTAGCCCACCAGGATGACCGTCACCCCGAGGCTCGGCAGTGCCGACGACGGATCGTGGCCGAGATCGGCGATGGTCTTCGGCAGTTGCAGCAGCGACAGGATGATGAACGCGTGATACGCGCCGACGCGATGGGTCGCGAAGCCCCAGATGAACAGCAGCGACAGCGGCACCGTCAGTGCGAGGAACAGCAGCGAGGCGCCTCTGCTGAGTCCGTCCGCCAGGAGGAGATAGGCGAGCCAGACGCTGATCGCCAGTTGCGCGATGCCGAGCCCGATCAGGATCCGGGTGTGCACCTTGTTCTTTCTGCACAGCTCGGGGTCGGGGTGCGACGCGATCAGGCGCGCGAGCACGCGATCCTTGAGGCCCTGCCCGGCCAGCTCGGCCAGCACGTCGGCTTTCCTCGCGCCCGCGGACAGCAGCGCCGCGATTCTTGTCTTGGCTTCCTTCTTGTTCATGGCGATGCGGTTTATTGTTCGGTGGTGGTCAAATGGCCCGGCCACGCGAATATTGCATCTTGCGCGACGATACGCAACGGTTTTGCCGCGCGTGGACACATTCCTGCAGTCGTCGCTCGCGCGGATCAATCGGCAGCGGCCGACGTGGATGCCGCCGGCCGCGTCGGCAGCCTCGACTGCGCGTCTGCTTCGCGTGCCGGCGGTTCACGTCGCCGTGTCGCGCCCACCCCCATCCCCGCGACGACGAGCGCGATGCCGAGCAGCCGCGTGCCGCCCAGCGTCTCGCCGAACAGCGCGACGGCGAACAGCACGGCCGTGACTGGCGCGACCGCCGTGAACAGCGCGGCTTCGGTGCCGCTCGTGCGTGCCGAGCCCGCATACCAGCACAGGTAGCCGAGCACGGTCGGCACCAGTGCGTAGTACGCGATCGCCGACACCGCGCCGACGGTCCAGCCGGTCGTCAGTGCGTGCCATTCGAACGCGGCCGGCACCAGCGCGAGCATGAAGCCAAGGCCCGACATCGCCGTCGACAGCACGAGCGGCGGCAGCGGCGCCGACAGCCGCCGGTTGAGCAGGATGAACACGGCCTCGCATGCGACGGCTGCCAGCACCAGCGCGTCGCCGGCGAGCGTCCGCAGCGACGGCATCGCCTGGCCGGGTGCGAACGTGACGAACAGCACGCCGGCGGTGGCAAGCGCGGCCGCGCTCCAGTCACGCGGCGTCTGCGGCTCGCGCAGCACGACCGCCGCGATCAGCGTCGACATCGCCGGCAGCGTGCCGAGCATCACACCGGCGTCGACCGGCGACGACAGCGCCGTGCCGCTGATCAGCAGCACCGTATAGCCGACCCCGCCCGCCGCGGCCTGGACGACCAACAGCACGGCGTCGCGCGCGGAGATCCGCGGCCATCGCATCCGCTGCGCACGCATCAGCGCGTACAGCAACGGGGTGGCGATCAGGAAGCGCAGCGCGGTGGCCGCGAACGGCGGCAGGCCGTCGGCCGCGAGGCGGCTCGCGATGACGGTGCTGCCGACGCCCGCCATCGCGGCGGCGAGATAGAGATAGCCGATCAGTCGTGTCTTCATGCGCCGCATCATCGCGTGCCGCGGCGTGGGCGTCTTGAACGAAATTGCAGCGGTGAAGGCGAGTGGAACGGGCGCGTGGCAGGGTGCGCGTCCGATATTTTCCGGATGGCTGCAAGCGCCGCCGGCAAGAGCCGCCGATACCGAACGGCAACGATCGGCGTCGTCGAGCCCGCGGCCGCTGCGCGGTGGCCGGGAAGCCCGCGTCAGCCGGCCTGCGTGAATCGTCCCGGCGTGATGCCGAACTGGCGTGCGAACGCGCGCGTGAGGTGGCTCTGGTCGGCAAAACCGGCTTCGGCCGCGGCATCCGCGATCGGCCGGCCGCTCGCGAGCAGTGCACGCGCCAGTCGAGTGCGCGACTGCAGCAGATACGCGTGCGGCGTGATGCCGAGTTCGCGCGCGAACCCGCGCAGCAACTGGAAGCGGCTCACGCCGCTCAGGCCGGCGAGTTCGGCCAGCGAAACGGGTGTGGCGGGTGCTGCATCGAGCCGCTCGCGGGCCACGCGGATCGCCGGTGCGACGCCCGCGGCCGGCAGCGCGCGGTTCGAATGCCGCGCAAGCAGTGCGGCGACCAGCGTCACGAGCGCTTCGTCGCGCGCGAGCGGCAGCGTGTCTCCTGCGACGATCCGTGCATGCAACCGGCCGAAGGCGGCGGCGAGCCGCGCGTCGCGCACGGCCGGATGCGCGAGTTCGACACCATCGAGGCCTTCTTCCGCCGCGACGCACGCGACCAGCGCGGGCGCGAGGTACAGCATCCGCCAGCGCCGGCCCGTGCCTGCATCGAGCGGCATGCCGTCGTGCATCTCGCCCGGATTGACCATGATCGCGTCGCCGGCCAGCGCGTCGACCTGCCCGCGGCCGCTCCACGACCGGTGTGCGCCGCTGACGATCACGCCGATCCCGAATTCGTCGTGCGCATGCCGCGGAAACGTGCGATCGGACTCGAGGCTGATCGCCTCGATCCCTTCATCGGTCCGTCGGTAATGGGTGACACGGTGCATGAGCGCTCCTCGCGCCGGCAGCGGCGCGGATCACGTGCACTTTAGCGCGTTCCGGCGCCGCGCGCCCTTCATCCTTTTGGCCGATACCGCGCGGCGCACGCAGCCCGCACCATGTGCGCATGAGCAGCGTACACGGCCCGCCGGGCCTGAAGCTGCGCGGGAGACGGCAGGTGGAACGACAGGATCCGGTATTCATCCAGGTAGGCGCGCTCGCGGACGGCTTCGCGCCGGACGCGCACATCCTCGCGCCCGTGAACGCGCTCGTCGGGCAGTCACTGGCCCTCGGCGATGCAGCGGGCGCGTGGCGCGTCTATACGTTCGAGGCGGACGCGCTGCAATGGCGCGACGCGGCGGCCGACACGGGCGGCCGTGCGCCGTGCCGTGTCACGCGGCTGCGCGACGACCTGTACTTCGTCGACTACATCGACCCGGTGGCGCGCGCGACGTCGGTCAGCCTCGTGATCGACGTCGGCAACGGCGTGTGGACGTCGGTGGTCGGCACGCTGCCGACCGAAGCCGATACGCATGTCGACGCGTTCACACGCGTCGCGCGCGGGTTGCCGCTGACGGGCGTCGACGCGACGTTCCGGCACGGCACGCTCGGCGGTCATGCGCAGCCGGGCCCGCTGCACGGGCTCACGCGCGAACTGATCGGCAAGCGGACGATGTATCGCTACAGCCCGACCGAATGCTACGAGCACATCTACCTGAACGCGCACTTCTACGCGTGGCAATGCCTGCAGGGCGTCGAAGGCGGGCTGGCGGACGTGGACCGCTGCCATTACTTCAGGATTGCAGAGCAACTGTATCTGTTCGTGTGGCGCGAGAAGGTGGTGCCGACGCTCGGCGTCGTGCTGATCGACCTCGCGCAACGCAAGACGGACGGCAAGATCTTCGGTTATCAGGGCGGCGATTTCGGCACGCTGTCGAACTTCCCGATCGGCGCGCATGCGCAGGTGCTGAACGAAACCGTTCATCCGCTCGCCGGCGAGGCGCAGCGATGAACGCCGTGCTCGGCAGCGGCCGCCTGCGTGCGGATTTCAGCGGACGGGTCGTGCTGGTCACGGGCGCCGCGCAGGGGATCGGCGCGGCGATCGCGCGCCGTTTCGCGCAATCCGGTGCGTTCGTCGCGCTCGCCGATCTCAACGGCGATGCGGCTGACGCGCAGGCGGACGCGCTCGCCAGCGCGGGCGGCGAGGCGCGCGCGTATCGTGTCGACGCCGCGAGCCGCGACGAACTCGGCGCGCTCGTCGCGGCGGTCGAGCGAGACAGCGGCCGGCTCGACGTCGTCGTTCACAACGCCGCGTACTTCCCGCTGACCCCGTTTGCGCGGATCGACGAGCCGACGCTCGGGCGCACGTTGTCGGTCAACCTGTCGGCGCTGTTCTGGCTTGCCCAGGCTGCGTTGCCGGCATTCGAGCGAGCGGGGGCCGGGCGGCTGCTCGTCACGTCGTCGGTGACCGGGCCGCGCGTCGTCTATCCGGGGCTCGCGCACTACGCGGCGTCGAAGGCCGGCGTGAACGGCTTCATTCGTGCGGCGGCGCTCGAACTCGCACGCCGCAACGTGACGGTCAACGGCGTCGAGCCGGGGATGATCCGCACGCCGGCAGCCGGCAATCTCGGCGATGCGTCGGTCGCCGCACGGATCGCGCGCGATATCCCGCTCGCGCGGATGGGCGAGCCGGAGGACATCGCGAACGCGATGCTGTTTCTCGCGTCGGCTGATGCGGCGTATATCACCGGGCAGACGATCGTCGTCGACGGCGGTGCGACGTTGCCGGAGAGCGGGGCCGTGCCGGGCGACGGGTAACGCGAGCGTCGCCGATGGCGCGATTGCGACCGTCGGGCGTGCCGGACGGCGCGTCGGCGGCCGGCACGCGCACCGTCGCGTCTACAGCACCTACAGCACCTACAGCCAGCCGTTGTGGATGAACTCGACGATCGAGTACCGGCGAGGTTCGAGTTCGTGCTGCCGGACGGCCTCGACGATCCGCGACACGCCGTCCGCGTAAGGCGACGCGCCGTACACGCGGGATTCGAACTGCAGGCTGCAGGCGCCATCCTCGATGCGGATCCGGTGGAACGCATGGCGGCCGAGCTGATCGTCGGGAATCTGCAGGGCGTCGCGCTGCTCGCCGGGGTCGCGCACGGAGCGGATGTCGTGCGCCGGCACGCCGAGCGACTGGCCGATGCCGACCGCGGTGCCGGGCACGGACGTCTTGCTGGCCTGGTGCGACTCCGTCACGCTGATCTGGCAGTCGCGAAACAGATGGCCGCTGGTTTCCAGCATGCTCATGAACTTGAGCATCAGGATGTTCGTATTCGGACAGAGCACGACGGGGAAGTCGTGCGATCCGGTCTCGACGTCGGAGCCGGTGGACAACTCGACGAGCGGCGAACCCGTTGCGCGGCAGAATTCGATCACGGCGGGCAGCTCGCGGCCGGATCCGGCGTGCACGACGATCGAACGGGCGTCGATGCGTGCATGGTCCGACCAGGCCATCACGCGACAGGTTGCCGGGTCGAGCCGGTGCGAGCCGAGCAGTTCGGTTGCCAGCTTGCCGGTGCCAACGACGAGTACTTGCATGGGATAGACGGGTTGAGTTCGGGTTTCGTGACGAAAACGGCGCAGGCCGATCGAGGGCGCGGCGGCGAGCGCGATGCACCGCGCGGCGTGCCGTGTCGCGCATTATGCCGGGCCGCCCGCCAGTGCGCGCAGTCGTGCCCCACAGGCGCGGCACCGGCGTATCAGCTCGCCGACGTGGTCGGCACCCACGCATGCGTCGTGTTCTTCGCCGCGAACTGTTTCGCGATCGGGTGCGCGAGACGGTCCGTATCCGATGCCACCGTGTCGTGCTTCGCTTCCGAGGCGCGTGCAGGCCGGCGCCGACCGTCGCCGTCACGACGTGTCCCGCCACCGCGCCCACCCCCGCGGTGTCCACCATGCCGGGCAAATGGCCGCTGTTCGCGCTGGCGCGGCTCGTGTTCATCGGCCAGGTGTTCTGCTACTGCCGGTATCACCACGCGTCACCGCGCGCACGGAAGCGTGAACGGCGCTACGCTGTCGAAACGCCGGCCGGACCTACCCGCGTCGCGGCCGGCATCGACCCTGAACCACACATCAACCACCCCCCTCGACCCAGGAGAGCACATCGATGGAACACGACCTGAAAGGCAAGGCAGTCGCGATCACCGGCGGATTCGGCCATCTCGGCGCCGCCACGGCTGCCTGGCTCGGCCAGCGCGGTGCCCGCGTCGCGCTGATCGGCCGCGGCGCGGCGCCGGACGCGCAGGCGTTGCCCGGCGTGCCGGCCGATGCGCTGCGCATCGGCGGCATCGACCTTGTCGATCCGCAGGCGGCCGTGCGTGCGCTTGACACCGTGCATCGCGAATTCGGCCGGGTCGACGCGCTGCTGAACATCGCGGGCGCGTTCGCGTGGCAGACGATCGCCGACGGCGATGCGGCCACGTGGGACCGCATGTACGAACTGAACGTGAAGACGGCGCTGAACGCGTCGAAGGCCGCGCTGCCGTACCTGGTGGCGAGCCCGGCCGGCCGCATCGTCAACATCGGCGCGGGTGCGGCGTTCAAGGCCGGCGCGGGCATGGGCGCGTATGCGGCCGCGAAGGCGGGCGTCGCGCGGCTTACCGAGGCGCTGGCGGCGGAACTGCTCGATCGCGGCGTGACCGTGAACGCGTTGCTGCCGAGCATCATCGACACGCCGCCGAACCGCGCGGACATGCCCGATGCGGATTTCTCGCGCTGGGTCCGGCCCGAACAGCTCGCGGCGACGATCGGGTTCCTGCTGTCGGCCGACGCGCAGGCGATCACCGGCGCGTCGATTCCGGTGAGCGGCCGCGTGGCGTAGGGGGCAGGCTATCGCACGCGAGTACGACGTCAGGGCATGCGAAATCGCGCGCGCGGAATGTCCGCGATCGCCGCGATTTCGCTCAGCCGATCGGGGCGGCAGATGCGGATGCACGGCTCCGTGAACGCGCGTGCCTGCGGGGCGCCGATCATCACCGTATACTGTTCGTTCGACATCGTGTGACTGAAGACGTGACCAAGCCTGCCTCTGCGGATACGCCTGACGATGATCCGCGTCCGACCCCGCCCGAACAACCCGAACTGGAAGACTGCTGCAACAGCGGCTGCTCGCCGTGCGTTTTCGACCTGTACGACGAGGCGCTGGCGCGTTATCGCGTCGAACTGGCCGAATGGGAAGCGCGGCACGCGCAACTCAAGCATCACTCGTGAGCCCGATGCCGGCGAGCGGTCGCGCATGCGCCGTTTCCATGTCGCTGCCGGCGATGGGTCCCGAACACGGCGCCGTCACGCGCCGGCCCGCGCCCGCCGATGCATCGGCCCCAGCGCGGCCGACAACGCGACGCACACGAGCAGCACGATCGTCAGCGCCCACATCGCCGTCCTGAACCCCTGCACGTAGTCGAGCGCACCCGGCTGCGCGCCGAGCCGTGCGAAGAACAGCCCGCCGAGCGTCGCCGCGCCGACGGCCGCGCCGATCTGCAGCATCGCGGTGACCATGCCGGACGCGACCCCGGCGCGCGCCGCGTCGACTTCCGCCAGCACGATCCGCACGACCGACGGCAGCACGAGCCCTTGCCCGATGCCGATCGCCGCGATCCCCGCATGGAAACCCGGGCCCGGCGCGTGCTCCCCGGCCAGTGCGGCGGCGGTCGCGACGCCGGCGGCGAGCATCGCGAAGCCGAGCGTGAGCACGCGATAGCCGCCGAACTGCTCGACGAGGCGCGGCATCAGCAGCGGGCTCGCGAGGAAGCCGATGCCGAGCGGCAGGATCGCGAGCCCCGACGCGAGCGGCGACCAGTTCAGGCAGCCCTGCAGATAGATCCCGTAGCTCAGGAAGAACGCGCTCAGCATGTAGAACAGGAACGCGAGCGTGAGCCCGAGCGCGACGACCGGGTTGTGCAGCAGGCGCACGTCGAGCAGCGGATCGCGGCCGCCGGCGAGCCGGCGCGCTTCGACCGCCAGCAGCGCGCCGAGCATCGGCAGCGCGCCGACGACGCACGCGACCATCCACAGCGGCCAGCCCGCCTCCCGCCCGTGCGTGAGCGGATAGATGAGCATCAGCAGGAACAGCGACAGCAGCACCATGCCGGGCACGTCGATGCGCTGGCCGCGCGGCGGCCGGCTTTCCGGGATGAAGCGCCAGCTGCCGAGCAGCGCGAGGATGCCGATCGGCACATTGACCAGGAAGATCGCACGCCAGCCGAGCCCGAACGGATGCAGGCTGATCAGTGCGCCGCCGCCGAGCTGACCGATCACGGCCGCGAGGCCGAACACGAAACCGTAGAAGCCCATCACGCGCACCTGCTCCTGCGGGCTGAACACGCTGCGGATTGTCGCGAGCACCTGCGGCGCAAGGATCGCGGCGAACAGGCCCTGCAGCACGCGGCCGCCGACCAGCACCGCGCCGCTGCCGGCGAGCCCGCACAGCGCCGAGGCGACGACGAAGCCGGCCATCCCGATCATGAACATCCGCTTGCGGCCGTACAGGTCGCCCAGGCGCCCGCCGGTGATCTGCACGACCGCGTTCGCGCACGCGTAGGCCGACACGACGAGCTGCAGTTCGGCCGGATGCGCACCGATGCCGTCGCGGATGGCCGGCAGCGCGAGATTCACGATGAAGTAGTCGAGCGGCGGCAGAATGGCGCCGACCAGCAGGACCACGAGCGCCCAGCCGTGATGGCTGCGCGGCGGTGCCGCGGCGGCCGCGCCGGCCGGCGCGCAAGGGACGAGGGTGTTGTCGGTCATGAACGGAGGTCCGGAAGAATGAGGGCCGCAACGCATGCTGAATCCGGTCGAAACGGGTTCAGGCGGGCCGTTAAACCGATATTCTGCGGATCGTCGATGAATCGGAAAAGCGGGAATTGGTGGTAGCATCAATCGGGTTACTCGATGGATGGAGGGGGCGATGCGCGGTTTCGACCTGGATCAATTACGCACGTTCGCGGCGGTGGCGGATGCGGGCAGCCTTACGGCGGCCGCGCCGCTGCTGCATCTGTCACAGTCGACGGTCAGCGAGCAGGTGCGCAAGCTCGAATCGCGCGCCGGCGTGCCGCTGTTCGTGCGCAGCAAGCGCGGCGTCGAGCCGACGCCGGCCGGCGCGCGCCTGCTGCAGCACGCGCGGCGCATCGTCGCGCTGAACGAGGCCGCGTTCGACGAAGTGCGCGGACAGGCGATCAAGGGCGAGTTGCGCGTCGCGATCACCGACTACTACCGGACGCATGAAGTCGCGGGCCTGCTCGCGCGGCTGCGGGAGTGCTACCCGCAACTGAGCCTGCACGTGAGCGCGATGAAGAGCGCGGAGATCGAAGCCGCCCACGCGCGCGGGCAGATCGATCTCGGTGTGGTGATGAACCTGTCGAGCGGCCCGTTCCGGCCGGCGTCGGCCGATACGCGCTGGGTGCTGCGGCGCGAGCCGCTGTCGTGGGTCGCGTCGCCCGCGCTCGCCGAGCAACTGCCCGAGCCGTTGCCGCTCGTGCTGCTGCCGGACGACTGCATGATGCATCAGATCGCGGTGCGCTCGCTGGACGAGCAGCACGCGCCGTACGTGCTCGTGCACAGCGCGTCGGGTGTCGCGGGGCTGCAGTCGATGCTCGCGGCGGGGCTCGGCGTCGGCTGCCTGTGCGCGTCGGCGATCGGCGAGGGCCTCGTGCGGCTCGGCGCGAAATACCGGCTGCCGGCGCTGCCCGACGCGGTGTTCTCGCTGACGCCGCCGATGCCGGGCGAACGCGAGACGGTCACGCAGGCGCGCGAGGTGCTGTCGCGGCAGTTGCTGATGTGAAGCGAGCGTGCGCGTCGGCGCGCAGACACGTATTCGACGGGAGTCGGTACCGATGAAGATATCGAGAGATTTCGGGATTGTCGTTCGACGAGCGGCGCTGATCGAGAAAGCGGTCGACCTGTCTGCGGTCATGCGCGAATTCAATTTCGCTGACTGCTTCGACGCGTCGGACCGGCTGGTGTCGCTCGGCCCGTTCTTCGGCGGCGATGCCGCGGATGCGTGCATGAGGTCGCTCGAACGGCTCGGGCTGGTCTACTTCGACGATTTCTTCATCGTTGAGGAAACGTATCCCGGTTGGTGCGAGATGGAAGCTTTCTGAACGTTGCGTAGCAGGGGGCGATACGCATGAACGACGAACTGAAAAGCCAGATGGCCGCGCGGCTGCAGCACGCGCTGGAGCGGGTGGTCGACGAGCGCTCGCTGATTCATTTCCTGCGCGTGCTGGGCCATGACTGGCACAAGGAGCGCCAGCTCGAGGCCGACGTGCCGCCGTCGCCTTACGCGGCCGCCGCGCTCGGCTGGGAAAACCGCTCGATCGGCGAGTACCTGGAGGCGATGGTCGACTGGGCCGAGGCGTCCGAAGAAGGGCTGCGCTGCTACGACCTGCCCGACAATCCGTGGCGGCGCATGGCGGACATCCTGTTCGCCGGCAAGATCCACGAATAGCGCGCGCCGCGGCGATGCGCCTGCGCGGCGGGTTCGAACGGCCTAGTCAGCCGTCCCTTCGGCATAGGCGCGCAGCCCGTTCGCCAGCGCATCGAACACGGCCCGGCAACGCGGGCTCGTCCGCAGGTCCTCGTGCATGACCACCCAGGTTTCCAGTTTCATCGCGGGCCCGTCCGGCAGCACGCGCACGAGCCGCGCATCGCGTTTCGCGAGCCCGTTCTGGCAGAAGCCGATCCCGTAGCCGGCGCGGATCATCGCGAGTTGCGCGAGATTGCTGTCGGTGCGCAGTGCGAACGCATCGCGCGTCCACAACGGCATCCCGCGCCCGGCCGAGCGGATGAACGGCGTGACCGTATCGAAACCGATCAGCGCGTGATGCGCGAGTTCGCCGGTCGTCGACGGTGTGCCGTTGCGCGCCAGGTAGTCGTCGCGCGCATGCAGCCCGACGTCGATGTCGCCGACGCGCCGTGCGACGAGCGCGTCCTGCGCGGGCGGCGCCATCCGCACCGCGATGTCCGCCTCGCGGTTCAGCACGTCCTGGATGCGGTCGGTCGGCACCAGTTCGATCACGAGCCCCGGATGGTCGCGCCGCAACTGCGCGAGCATCGGCGGCAGCACTTCGACCGCGATCACGTCGCTGGCCGAGATCCGCACGGTGCCGCGCACGCCCGCGCCGTGGCTCGCGGCCGCCCGCTCGAACGCGGCCGCCGCGCTGCGCAGCGCCTCCGCATGGCCGCGCAGCGCGAGGGCCGCGTCGGTCGGCAGCAGCCCCGACGGCGAGCGCGTGAACAGCGTCTGGCCGAACGCGGCCTCGAGCGCCGCGACGTGGCGGCCGGCCGTCGGCTGCGTGATGCCGAGCGCGCGCGCCGCGCCCGACAGCGAGCCTTCCGTCAGCACGGCGAGGAAGGTGCGGTAGCGTTCCCAGTTCAGATCGATGGCCATGCATAAATGTATAACTGATCCATTGTGTTCAGCAATTCCTTGTCAGGTGGCCGAGCGCCAGAATGCGTGCTGACGACGGTTCATTCACGGAGAGCGGCAATGACGGTGAACGCAGGCGGGACGCAACGACAGGCACTCGTGCTCGGCGCGAGCGGAGGCATCGGCGGCGAGGTCGCGCGTCAGTTGCGCGATGCCGGCTGGCAGGTGCGCGCGCTCAAGCGCGGGCTCGACGCCGAGACGGTGGAGCGCGACGGGATCGCGTGGATGCGCGGCGACGCGCTCGACCGCGAGGCGGTGGTCCGCGCGGCGCGCGGCTGCAGCGTGATCGTGCATGCGGTGAACCCGCCCGGCTACCGGAACTGGAGCGGGCAGGTGCTGCCGATGATCGACAACACGATCGCGGCGGCGACCGTCGCGCAGGCGACCGTCGTGCTGCCGGGGACGGTCTACAACTACGGTCCCGACGCGTTTCCGGTGTTGCGCGAGGAGGCGCCCCAGCATCCGGTGACGCGCAAGGGCGCGATTCGCGTCGAGCTGGAGCGGCGGTTGCAGGCGGCGACCGCGCAGGGCGTTCGCACGATCATCGTGCGGGCCGGCGATTTCTTCGGCGCGCACGCGGGCAACAACTGGTTCGGGCAGGGACTCGTCAAGGCCGGGCGACCCGTCGCGGCCATCAGCGTGCCGGGCCGGCCGGGCGTCGGCCATCAATGGGCGTACCTGCCGGATGTCGCGCGCACGATGGTCGAACTGCTCGAGCGGCGCGACACGCTGGCGCCGTTCGCGCGCTTCCATCTCGGCGGTCACTGGGACGCGGACGGCACGCAGATGGCCCAGGCCGTGCGCCGCGTCGCGCAGCGGCACGGGATGCGGCCGACGGTGCGGCGTTTCCCGTGGTGGCTCGTGTGGGTCGCCGCGCCGTTCGTCACGACGATGCGCGAGATGATCGAGATGCGTTATCTGTGGCGCGAGCCGCTGCGGATGGACAACGCACGGGTGACGGCGGTGCTGGGCCGTGAGCCGGTGACGCCGCTCGATACGGCGGTGGAAGCGGCGCTGGCGGGGCTGGGGTGCTTGCGGTGACGGTGGTCGACGAGGGCGGGTGGCGGATCAGCATGCTGTTCAAGCCATTTATTGCCTGCGCACCCGCCACCCTCCGTCACGCCACAACCGGCAACACCTCGACCGCATAGCGATGCCGCAGGCTGCGCCCGAGCACCGGATCGTGCAGTTCCATCTCGAACGCGTCGCCGTCGCCCATCGCCGCGATCGCGCTGTGCACGGTGACGGTGCCGCCGAACATCGCGCAGCGCGCGGGCATCGTGCGCCGCTCGTCGAAGCGCTGCCACAGCGCATCCGGCGCGAGCAGTCCGCTGACCGCGCCATGCTGATACGCGACGCGTTCGCCGCCGGGCCTGACCAGCCACGAACGCATCTCGATCGCGTCCCAGTGACCGGCGACGTCCGCATGGCGCCATGCGTCGCGGCCGAGCGGCTTCGCGCATACCTGTTTCGACACCGCGACGCCGTAGGCCTCGACCTTCCGATCCGTATGATCGGAACCGACCGTCACCAGCGTGCCGGCCGGACTGTCGATCAGCACGCATTCGATCTCGCCGCCCGAGCGCGCGCCGAGCACACCGATCGACGGCGCCTGCGTGAGCAGCGCGGACGCCACGCGATAGAAACACGGCGTGGTCGACGGCGGCGCGACGCCGAGCGCCGCGAGTTCGTCGATGTGCGCGCGGATCGCAGCCGGATCGCGGCCGGCCCAGCCGGCGATCACGACGCGTTCGATCTCGACGTCGACCTGGGCCGGCGCGCCTTGCACGGACATCACGTTGAACGACAGGGCTTGCATGCGGGTATCCGTTTGAAGTGCGAATGAATGAGGTGATCGACGGGGCGCTCAGTCGGCGAGCGGCCGGTGCGCGGTCTCGCGCGCGGCCAGCAGCGCGATCGACGTCACGACGAGCGACGCGGTGACGTACAGCGACACGGCGGTCGTCGTCCCGGTCTGGCGGAACAGCGTGGCGATCACGAGCGGCGCGAAGCCGCCGCCGACGATGCCCGCAAGCGTGTAGGCCAGCGACGAGCCCGCATAACGCACGCGCGTCGGGAACTGTTCGGTGACGAATGCGCCTTGCGGGCCGTACATCACCGCATGGATCACGAGGCCGATCGCGACGGCCGCGACGATCGCACCGGGCCGCGCCGTGTCGAGCATCGTGAAGAAAACGAACGCCCACACGACGCCGGCGAGCGCGCCGGCGAGGTACACCGGACGGCGTCCGAAGCGGTCCGACAGCGCACCGAAGAACGGCACCGCGAGCGCGTTGCAGGCCGTGCCGGCCATCACCGCCGTCAGCGCGACGGGGCGCGACAGGTGCAGCACGGTCGTCACGTAGGTCAGCGTGAACACGACGATCAGCGCGTACAGCACGTCGGAGCCGATGCGCGAACCGCCGGCGATCAGCAGGCGCCGCCAGTGGTACTTCAGCACGTCGGCGACGGGCACGTCGGCGGTTGCGTCCGATTCGGCGAGCTGCTCGAACTGCGGCGTTTCGTCGACGCCGCGCCGCAGCCAGAAACCGAACACGACAAGCAGCGCGCTGGCCGCGAACGGCACGCGCCAGCCCCACGACAGGAAGGTGTCGGACGTGGCGGACAGCGTCACGAGCGCGATGCAACCGGTACCGAGCAGCGTGCCGAACGATGGGCCGATCTGCGTCCACGACGCGGACAGTCCGCGCCGCTTCTGGTCGCCATGCTCGACCGACAGCAGCACCGCGCCGGCCCATTCGCCGCCGAGCGCGACGCCTTGCACGAAGCGCAGCGCGACGAGCAGGATCGGGCTCAGGATGCCGGCCTGCGCATAGGTCGGCAGCGCGCCCATCAGCGCGGTCGTGACGCCCATCAGCACGAGCGTGAGCATCAGCACCGCGCGGCGGCCGATGCGGTCGCCGAGGTTGCCGAACACGAAGCCGCCGAGCGGGCGCGACACGTAGCCGACCGCATAGGTCGAGAACGCGAGGATCGTGCCGGCCAGCGGATCGACCGACGGAAAGAACAGATGGTTGAAGACGAGCGCGGCGAGCGTGTTGTAGATCGTGAAGTCGTACCACTCGAGCGACGTGCCGATCATGCTCGCGGTCGCGAGTCGGCTGTTGCGGACACGGCGAGGCGCGTGGGCGGCGGGCTGGGCGAGCGTGCTCATGGTGTCGGGCATGTCGTGAAGGATGACGGGATGATGCGCAGGGGCTGACGCGCCGGCCGCGTGCGCAGGACGTGCGGTGGGGCCGGTGGCGGCGTCCGGGTTCAGGCAAACAGCGCGGCGGCGGCCGGCTTCGCGTCGGCATCGCGGTGCGCAACCGGCAGCGGCGCGGCGGCACGCCACAGCAGGTCGAAGGTGCGCAGGTCGTCGTGACCGGCGATGGCGGCGGCGACGCGGCGCGTGGTCGCGGCGTCGCTGCCTTCGATCAGGACGAGCGCGTCGGCGGCCGGACGCGCGGCCGCATCGGCGCCGACCGGCGCGGACAGCTCCGGCGCGGTGCGGAACAGCCGCGCCGCATGGATGCCGGGTTCGCGCAGCGCCGTGTCGAAGCGCTCGCGCAGGTGCGGCACGTCGATGTGTTCGGGCGGCAGCACGAACAGCGCGAGATGCATGCCTTCGCCGTCGCCGGCCTCGATCGTCAGGGCGCCGACCCGCCGCTGCGTGCCCGTCATGCGTTCGAAGTTCGCGAGCGACCAGGCGGTCTGCTGCGTGAACGCGCGCCGGTACGCGTCGCTGCGGAACACGTCGAGCGTGTCCGTTACGTACAGCGCGAGATACTTGCGCGGGCCGCCGTCGGTCGCGCGAAACCGCCGCGCATGCGTGAAGCCGGGCAGCGCGACACGCTCCTGCATGTGCTCGCGGTCGTACCACGCGTTGAAGTCGGCTTCGTGCGCGGGGTCGATATCCGTCCAGACGCAGAGCTGGCCGTGCGGAAGGGAAAGGCGGGTCATTGCGGGTTCCTTGTGACGGGGGTGTGTCAGGAACCGCAGTGTCCCGAAGCCGGGCCGCGCCCGTCCAACAAGAAAACAAATTCGCGGTGAACAGGTTTTCTTATGAGCGGCGCGGACGGCGTTTCGCCGGGGCGGCGGGCGGCGCGGATTCGGGGGGGGCGTTTTGCCGCCGCGGTTCGGCTTTTTGTCGCCGGCCGGGCAGGGGTCTTGTCGACGGAAGCGGAAGCGGCATCGGCCTTTGCCGATGCGACCGGTTTTGCATGACTCGCGGCGGCCGGCATCGCGCGCGCGACTTCGCTCGCCAGTTCCGCGATGCGCGCGGCGACCGGCAGGCCCTGCGTGCGGTACGACGCGACGAGTGGCAGCGCGGGGAATTCGGGTTCGACGTCGAGCAGTTCGAGCGCGCCTTCCTGCAGTTCGCGCCCGATGATCGCGGGCGGCAGCGCGGCCACGCCGAAGCCGTCGGCGACGAGCCGGATCATCGCGGCGACCGACGTGATGCAGTTGATGCTGGCCGGCCGCTCGACGGCCGCGAACAGCCGCTCGATCGTCGCGTGCGGCCCCGAGTGGCGCGAGAAGCTGATGATCGGGTACGCGGCAAGCCGCGCGACGCCGAGCCGTTCGCCGCCGAGCCCGAGACGCGGGCTCGCCGCCCAGCGCACCGGGAATTCGCACAGCGGCAGGTTCGTGAAGTCGGGGCCCGGCACCGGATCGGTCTGCAGGATCAGGTCGACGCCGTCGGTGCTCAGCAGGCGGATCAGGTGCAGCGTCGTGTCGCTCGTGATCTCGACGTCGAGGCGCGGATAGCGCTCGCGCAATTGCGCCATCAGCGCCGGAAACCAGCTGTGCACGATCGACTCGATCACGCCGATCCGGATCAGGCCCGCGTCGCTCGCCGCGTCGATGTCGCGCCGCATCTCGCCGTCGAGCCGCACGATCCGCTCCGCGTACGCGAGCATGCGCCGGCCCGCGGGCGTGAGCGTGGCCGAGCGCGTGTTGCGGTCGAACAGCCGCACGTCGAACGCTTCTTCCAGCGACGCGATGCGGCTCGACACGGCGGCCTGCGTCGTGTGCAGTTTCTCGGCCGTGAGCCGGAAGTTCTCCAGCTTCGCGAGCCAGACGAAGGTTTCAAGAAACCGGATGTTCATCGCATTCCGAACGGTGAGGCGGTGCCGCGCGGGGCGGCGGGACCGGTCGATGTTAGCGGATTTCAGGGGCGAGAAACGAGCGGGTGTAGGCGACGGAGTAGCGGACGACGCGCGCGGCACGTCGCGCGGCCGCCCTCGAGGACGCATCGCGCGGCCGTGCCGCCCCCACGCGTCAAAGCTTGTCGAACGCGAGCGTCGGCACGTCGACGGCCATCGCGCCGCCGTCGGCGACGAGCGTCGCGCCGGTCACGAACGACGCGTCGGGCGATGCCAGGAATGTGCACACGGCCGCGATCTCGTCCGGATCGGCCGCGCGCCGCAGCGGCACGTCGGCGCTCACGCGCGCATACGCACCGTCGAGCGTGTCGCCGTACGCGTTCATCAACGGCTCCATTTCCGCATCGGCCATCGGCGTGCGGACCCAGCCCGGGCACACCGCGTTCGCGCGCACGCCGTGCGGCCCGTAGTCGCGTGCAAGCGAACGCGCGAGCCCGAGCAGCGCATGCTTGCCGACCGTATAGCCGCACACGCCCGGCCCGGCCGCGAGCGCGGCGATCGACGCAACCAGCACGATGCTGCCGCGCTGCGCGATCAGGTCGGGCAGGCACGCGCGTGCGCTGACGAACGCGGTGCCGAGATTCGCATGCATCGCGTCGCGCCACTGCGCGTCGTCGGTTTCGTCCACGCGGCCGAGACCGTGGCCGCCGGCACATGCGACGAGTGCGTCGACGGCGCCGAACCGTTCGGCGATCTCCGGCAGGAAGCGGGCCCAGTCGGCCGTGCTCGCGGCGTCGCCGGCGAGTGCGAGGCCGCCTGTCTCGGCGGCGAGCGCGTCGAGCGGTGCCCGACGCCGCCCGATCAGCACGACGCGGTCGCCGCGGGCGGCGAAGCGCCGCGCGCATGCGGCGCCGATGCCGGTGCCTGCGCCGGTGATCGCGATCGTACGGGGTTGCGGGTGCGTCATGTCGTGCTCCGGAAAGGTGTCGTTTCCGGTCACTTTAGGCGGCGCCGACGCACGCCGGTATCCGCCGAAAGGATGAATGTGAACCAGCCGGACGATCGAGGATCGCACGCGGCACCTGGCCGATCGCAAAATCGCGGCCATTTTGCAAAGGCTGACGATGTTCGGCGCCGAATCGCTCTATCCTCCGTATTTTTGCGACAAGTCGTGAAAGCCCGGCAAAATAGCGCGGGCGAGCCCGCGCACCGGTGCGCGGCGTGCCGGCCGGTTCCGTCGTGCAAGCGGAGCGGCAGGCGGCCATATCGGCGTGAGCGCGCGCCCGATACGAATGCATCGCGTTCGCCGATCGCGCCTGTCGCGGCGGCGGATCGCCCGGCTGCGCGTCGCGCGGCCGGACCATCGACAAGAGCAGGGAGGGGCCGGCAATGAGGCTGGACGACGAAAGAGAAAGCGTGAACGTCGAGGATCGACGCGGCGGCGGGTTCGGCGGCGGGCGCGCGACGATCGGCATCGGCACGATCGTGGTCGCGCTGGCCGCATCGTATTTCTTCGGGATCGACCCGCGCGTCGTGCTCGAAGGCGCGTCGGCGCTGCAGGGCCGGCAGCAGCAGGCGCAGCCCGCGCCCGCGCAGCGCCAGGGCGCGCCGGCGAACGATCCCGGCGCGGTGTTCACGCGCAAGGTGCTCGGCAATATCGAGCGCACGTGGACGGGCGTCTTCAACACCCAGCTGCATGCGCAGTACGAGCCGCCGAAGCTCGTGATGTTCACGAACTCGACGCCGACCGCGTGCGGCACCGGCCAGACCGCGATGGGGCCGTTCTACTGTCCGGGCGACCGCAACGTGTATATCGATCTCGGCTTCTACGACGAACTGCGCAAGCGCTTCGGCGCGGGCGGCGATTTCGCGCAGGCGTACGTGATCGCGCACGAAGTCGGCCATCACGTGCAGAGCCTGCTCGGTATTGCCGACAAGGTCGATGCCGCACGCCGCCGTTCGAGCCAGGCACGCTCGAACGCGCTGTCGGTGCGGATGGAACTGCAGGCCGACTGCTTCGCCGGCGTGTGGGCGAACAACGCGCAGCGCGCGAACCAGCGGCTGATGGAGCCCGGTGATTTCGAGCAGGGGCTGAAGGCGGCCGCCGCGATCGGCGACGATCGGCTGCAGCAGCAAGGCCAGGGCTACGTCGTGCCGGAAAGCTTCACGCACGGCACCAGCGAGCAGCGCGTGTACTGGCTGCGGCGCGGGATGGAGTCGGGCGAACTGAGCGTCTGCGACACGTTCGCCGCGAACGCGCACTGATGCTGACTGACAGGGCGGGGTGTGCACGCTGCGACGCCTCCGTTTCGCGGCCGCACACACGGCCGCGCCGGAAACTTCGCTGATCGTTCCGATCGCGCTTGATCGGTGCGTGCGATGTTTCGCGCCACCGTCGACGTCCATTTTCGATCGCACGGCTCGCGGCGCATGATTTCCTGACGCAGATCCTGTTGTCGCGACACGGCCGGCGCGCCCGCGATCCGTCACCCACCGACGATTTGCCGATTCGTGCTCACCGGCCCGTTTCGGCGCCGGTAGGCTGGCCCGAACTTCGATCTTCGATACGTTCGGCCGCCGGCCGCTCCCATCATGCCGACCTCATGCGTTCCCGCCGACCACGAAGCCGCCGACTGGCAGCGCGCGCTGCGTGCGTGCGTGGATGCGTTCGACGCGTTCGCGAGCCCGTCCGCGATCGTGTTCTACCGGCTCGACCTGAGCGGCGAGCCGGCCGATTTCGAGCTGTTCGGGATGCCGGAGCCGATGCATCGCATCTACATCGCGCGCTACCGGATGCTCGATCCGCTGCATCCGTCGCGCTGCGCCGCGGGCGAACGCGCGGTCGTCACGCTCGCTTCCCAATTGCCTGACGAACGACGCGATGCGTCAGCGTACTGGACCCGTTTCCTGCGGCGGCACGATGTCGCCGATGTCGTCGAGATCTGGCTGCGCGACGACGCGGGCCGCACGGTCGGCGCGTTTTCGCTGCTGCGCTTCGGGAAGGGCGACACGGACGGCAACAACGCGGCGGGACGGTTCGCTTCGGGCGAGATCGATGCGCTGGCACGGCTGCAGCCGGTCGCCGAGGCCGCGCTGGCCCCGCTGCTGCGCGCGCGGCGCGGGATCCACCGGATCGGCTGCGAGGCGCGGCTGACCTACCGCGAGGAACAGATCGCGCGCCTCGTGCGCGACGGCCGCTCGAACAAGGAGATCGCCCGCGATCTCGCGCTCGGGCAGCCGACCATCAAGACGCATCTGATGCGCATGTACCGGAAGCTCGGCGTGTCGAATCGCACCGAGCTGGTCGGCGCGTTGTTCCTGTAATTTTTCCCGCGCCCGCATTCACCCCGCGCCATTCATCCGACGATAGCGCGGCGTTCGCACGCTGCCATTCCACGTTCCCGAGTCACCCGCGTGTCGATCGCGCACGCGCTGCCAATTTGCGCTCACCGGGCGCGATCCCCCGTCGATACAGTGGTTCGACGCCCGCATGCCCGAGCGCACGCGGCTCAGCCATGACAATCATCGAGACGCCCATGAGCACCACGAACTTTGTCGCCGTCAGCGACACCGTGCGCACCTTCGTCGCACGCGACTTCGGCCTTTTCATCGACGGCGCCATGCAGCCCGCGCACTCGGCCGCGCGGCTCGACGTGTACGACCCGGCGACGGGCGAGCGGCTCGCGACGGTCGCGGATGCCGACGCGCACGACGTCGACCGCGCGGTCGCCAGCGCGAAGCACGCATTCGACACCCGCGTGTGGAGCGGGCTGCGCCCGGCCGACCGCGAGCGCATCCTGCTGAAGCTCGCCGACCTGATCGAAGCCGACGCCGAAACGCTGGCGCAACTCGAAACGCTGAACCAGGGCAAGTCGATCCACGTGTCGCGTGCGATCGAGGTCGGCGCGAGCGTCGAATACGCGCGCTACATGGCCGGCTGGGCGACCAAGATCACCGGCCAGACGCTCGACGTGTCGATCCCGTTCCCGCCGGGCGCGCGCTACACGGCCTATACGCGCAAGGAGCCGGTCGGCGTGGTCGCCGCGATCGTGCCGTGGAACTTCCCGCTGATGATCGCGGTGTGGAAGCTGATTCCGGCGCTCGCGGCCGGCTGCACGATCGTGCTGAAGCCGTCGCCGGAAACGCCGCTCACCGCGCTGCGCCTCGCCGAGCTCGCACGCGACGCCGGCGTGCCGCCCGGCGTGTTCAACGTCGTCACGGGCGGCCGCACGTGCGGCGCTGCGCTGTCGAGCCACCCGTCGATCGCGAAGATCTCGTTCACGGGCTCGACCGCGACCGGCAAGCAGGTCGGCGCGGCGGCCGTGCAGAACATGACGCGCTTCTCGCTCGAGCTTGGCGGCAAGAACCCGATCGTGATGCTCGACGACGTCGACGTCGCGCAGGCGCTCGACGGCGTCGCGGCCGGCGCGTTCTTCAACCAGGGGCAGGTGTGCGCGGCCGCGTCTCGCATCTACGTGCACCGCAGCAGGTTCGCGCAGCTCGCGGATGGCCTCGCGGGCGTCGCGCGGTCGATGAAGCTCGGCGCGGGCCTCACGTTCCTCGCGGGCGGCACGCCGGCCGACGACCTGCCCGGCTACTACGTGAAGCCGGCCGTGATCGCCGATCCGCATCCGGACAGCGCGATCGTGCGCGACGAAGTGTTCGGCCCGGTGATCGTCGTCGTGCCGTTCGACGACGCGGCCGACGCGGTGCGGCTCGCGAACGCGTCGCCGTACGGCCTCGCCGCGAGCATCTGGAGCAACGACCTGAAGCGCGTGATGAACCTCGTGCCGCGGATCGAGGCCGGCACCGTGTGGGTGAACTGTCACATCCCGCTCGACCCGTCGATGCCGTTCGGCGGCTACAAGCAATCGGGCATCGGCCGCGAGTTCGGCCAGTACGCGATCGAGGGCTTCACCGAAACCAAATCCGTCTGCATCGCGCACTGACGCGCGGCGCCAGATCCGGCAACCTCGAACCTCGACCCTGGGCGATCCAGGTTCAAACGATCCGAAAGTGGAGACTGCAATGAGCTACAACGAAGCGAAGTTCTGGCACCCGATGCTGCACCCGAACGAAATGAAACAGCGCAAGCCGATCCGCATCGTGCGCGGCGACGGCTGCTACGTGTTCGATGAAACCGGCAGGCAGCTCGTCGACGGCGTCGCGGGCCTGTGGAACGTGAACGTCGGGCACAACCGCCAGGAAGTGAAGGACGCGATCGTGCGCCAGCTCGACGAGCTTGAATACTTCCAGCTGTTCGACGGCATCTCGCATCCGCGCGCGGAAGAGCTGTCGAAGCAGCTGATCGACATGCTCGAGCCGGAAGGCATGCGCCGCGTGCTGTACAGCTCGGGTGGCTCCGACTCGATCGAGACCGCGCTGAAGATCGCACGCCAGTACTGGAAGGTGCGCGGCCAGGCCGACCGCACGAAGTTCATCTCGCTGAAGCAGGGCTATCACGGTACGCACTTCGGCGGCGCGTCGGTGAACGGCAACACGGTGTTTCGCCGCAACTACGAGCCGAACCTGCCCGGCTGCTTCCACGTCGAGACGCCGTGGCTGTACCGCAACCCGTTCACGCAGGATCCGGAGGAGCTCGGCCGGATCTGCGCGGAAATGCTGGAGCGCGAGATCCAGTTCCAGAGCCCCGACACGGTCGCCGCGTTCATCGCCGAGCCGGTGCAGGGCGCGGGCGGCGTGATCGTGCCGCCGGCCAACTACTGGCCGCTCGTGCGCGAGGTGTGCGACCGCTACGGCGTGCTGCTGATCGCCGACGAAGTCGTGACGGGCTTCGGCCGCAGCGGCAGCCTGTTCGGCAGCCGCGGCTGGGGCGTGCGCCCGGACATCATGTGTCTCGCGAAGGGGATCTCGTCCGGCTACGTGCCGCTCGGCGCGACGGCCGTGAACGCGCGGATCGAGGACGCGTTCGCCGCGAACGCGGACTTCGGCGGCGCGATCATGCACGGCTACACGTACGCCGGGCACCCGGTTGCGTGCGCGGCCGCGATCGCGAGCCTCGACATCGTCGTGAAGGAAGACCTGCCGGCGAACGCGGCGAAGCAGGGCGCGTATCTGCTCGAAGCGCTGCAGTCGTTCCCGCAGCGCTTCGCGGCGGTCGGCGAGGTGCGCGGCAAGGGGTTGATGCTCGCGCTCGACCTCGTCGCGAACAAGCAGACCCGCGAGCCGATCGATCCGCTGTCCGGCTATGCGAACGCGGTCGCGGAAGTGGCGCGCGAGCACGGCGTGCTGGTGCGTCCGGTCGGCACGAAGATCATCCTGTCGCCGCCGCTCGTGATCCAGCGCGAGCAGCTCGACCGGATCGTCGACGCGCTCGCGGCGGGCTTCGAGGCCGTGCCGTTCGCGTGAGGCCGGGACGCCGAAACGCCGTGATCGCGTGACGACGAACCGGCGGTGGCGGTCGGGATAACCCGTTCGCCACCGCCGGTTTGCCGATTTGCGCTATGACCGGATTATTTTGCCTGCGTATTTTTTCGACATCGGATCAGGACTGGATCGACAGGGGCCCGGGGGCCGGCGCGCTGAAGCGCCGCCCAGGGCCGAGCGCGAAGTACGGAAGGAGCGGGCGCCGCGGCGCCGGCGCCGGCCGAAAAAGGAAGGAGACAAGGATGTCGGAATGGTCTGGAGTGACCGGCGCCGCGGGCGATACGCCCGCCGCTGCGCCGGCTGAAGCGGGCGGCGGCACGGTGCTGAAGGCGGGCGCGGTCGGTTTTCCGACCGCGCTGGCGAGTGCCGTCGGCCTCATCATGGCAAGCCCGGTGATTCTCACCGCGACGTCGGGTTTCGGGATGGGCGGCTGGGCGTTCGCGGTCGCGATGATCATCGCGTTCGTGATGATGCAGGCGCAGGCGACGACGTTCTCCGAAGCCGCCGCGATGCTGCCGACGGCCGGCTCGGTTTACGATTACCTGTCGTGCGGGCTCGGCCGCTTCTGGGCGATCACCGGCACGATTTCCGCGTATTTCCTCGTGCACGTGTTCGCCGGTACGGCGGAGACGATCCTGAGCGGCATCATGGCGCTCGTGAACTTCGAGTCGCTGAACGCCGCGCTCGAGAAGCACAACAGCGCGTGGCTCGTCGGCGTCGGCCTCGTGGTCACGTTCGCGATCACCAACATCATCGGCATCAAGGTGTTCAGCAAGCTCGAGATCGTGCTGACGGCCGGCATGTGGCTGTCGCTGATGATCTTCGGGATCCTCGGGCTCGCAGCGGCGCCGGCCGTGCATCTCGACGGCTGGTTCGGCGGCTCGGAAGTCGGCACGTCGGTGCCGGCCGTGCTGTCGCTGGTCGGGATGGCGATGTTCATGTTCGTCGGCTGCGAGTTCGTCACGCCGCTCGCGCCGGAAATGAAGGCGCCGGGCCGCACGATTCCGCGCGCGATGGCGCTCGGCCTCGTCGGCGTCGCGATCTGCATGTTCCTGTACGGCGCGGCGATCCGCCGCCAGGTCGCGAACGTGCCGGTCAGCCCGGACGGCCTCACGCACCTGCTCGACACGCCGGGCGCGATTCCCGCGTTCGCGCTGCAGGTGCTTGGGCCCTTCGGCCGCGTCTGGTTCGGCATCGCGTTCCTGTGCGCGGGCGCCGCGACGATCAACACGCTGATGGCCGGGCTACCGCGCATCCTGTACGGGATGGCGATCGACGGCGCGCTGCCGCGCTGCTTCGCGTACCTGCATCCGCGCTTCAAGACGCCGGTGGTCGGCATCGTCGCGGCGGCGGTCGTGCCGATCTTCCATGCTTGGCTGATCAACGGCAACCTCGACAGCATCCTGCACCTCGTGCTCGCCGCGACCTGCGCGTGGGGCACCGCGTATCTGCTCGTCACCGCGTCGGTCGTGATGCTGCGCATCCGGCGCCCGAACCTGCCACGCCCGTACCGTTCGCCGCTGTTCCCGCTGCCGCAGATCGTGTCGAGCGTCGGCATCGTGCTCGCGATCTGGTACATCACGCCGCCCGGCATGAACGCGCGCGACATCTACGTGCCGTTCGGCGCGATGCTCGGGCTCACCGCGCTGTACGCGCTGTTCTGGACGGTCGTCGTGCAGCGCCGGCATCCGTTCAAGCCGGTGCCGGTGGAAGAAGTGCTGCGCAACGAGCACGTCGCGTCGTGAGGCTCGCATTCGCCCGGTGGCGCGCGGCGCCCGACTCACCGCCGCCCGGCCACCGGCCCGGCGCGATCGCCGCGCGCGTGCTGGCTGACCTCGGTGCGGTGCGCGAGGCGGACGGCGAGGTCAGCGAACCCACGGTCCGGCTGCCGAACGGCGTGCGCGTGAGCATCGACGAACGCGTCGACCGTCAGTTCCTGATGCATACGGTCAGCGTGCAGGTGTCGATCAACGCGGACGGTCCGGCCGGGCAGGGCGTTGCACGCGTGCTGCAGACCGGCTGGCTGCGGCGCACCGGCGTCGCGGCGGAGCCCGCACCGGGATGCGACCCCGGATTCGTGCGGATGGTGGCCGCGCTCGTCGCCGATTCGTCACTTGCCGGCGCGCTCCGCCCGCTGCACCTGACCGACTGCACGATCGCCGCGCGCGACGGGCGCTGGACGCTCGCCGTCGTGCCGTTCGGCGGCAGCGAGGTCGTGAACCGGATGCCGTCGTTTCGCCGCTACGTCCGCCTGACCGGCGAGCAGGCCGCCGCGCTGTCGGCGGCCTGTCTTGCGTTCGAAACCGCACTACGCGGAATTTTGCGGGGGTAAGCTGCGACGTTGCGCGCCGTGCGGCCGCAACGTGGATTCAGGGTTTTACCGGAGATGCCGATGCTGTTCCAGTCACGCTCACACGAAGACGTGCATGACCACGGGCTCGCGATCGCGGGTTGGCATCAGGTCTACCGCCAGATGACGCCGGGCCGGTTCAGGGGCACCGTCACGCAGGTGCTGTACGACGATTTCCATTTCTTCCGCGAGACGACCAACCGGCGTGTCGCGCAAACCGGTCTCGCGCCGGCGGGGCGCACGTCGCTCGCGGTGCCGTTGTCGGTGCCGCTCGCCGGCACGTTCCAGGGCCAGCCGGTCGACGGCTATGCGCTGCTCGCGCTGCGCGCCGGCGAGGATTTCGAATTCCATACGCCGGAAGGGATGGGGCTGGTCGGGATCAGCGCCGCGTCGGACATGATCGACGAGCTGTGCGAAGCCGAGTTCGGCGCGGCCGGCGCGCGCAAGCTGCGGCACGTCACGCGGCTGTCGGACGCGCAGGGCGTCGCGCTCGGCGCGCGGCTGTCGTCGCTGATCGACGATGCGCAGCGCAATCCCGGCTGTCTCGAATACGCGGCCACCCGCAAGATGTTCCGCGACGCGATGCTCGGCATGTTCCTCGATGCGCTCGACCAGGGCATCGGCGTCGAGCGCCGCGACATCACGCACGCCACCTACAGCGATATCGTCAGCCGGTGCGAGAAACACCTGCGCGACCGGCCCGAGGAACCCGTCACCGTGCTCGAACTGTGCCGCGCGCTGCGCTGCAGCCGCCGCACGCTGCAGACGAGCTTCCAGCGCGTCGCCGACGTCACGCCCGTCGGCTATCTGCGCACGATCCGGCTGAACGCGGTGCGGCGCCTGCTGCGCACCACTTCCGGCCAGCAACTCGGCGTCGGCGAGGCCGCCGCGAGCTGGGGCTTCACGCATCTCGGCTATTTCGCGCGCGAGTATCGCGACCTGTTCGGCGAGCTGCCGTCGCAAACCTTGCGCCCCGAATGACGTCTTCGCGCCGCGACGGCGCCGCCGGGCGCCGTCGCGTGTCGCCCGTTCGCTTCACCGTTTGCTGATTTGGGATAGAGGTCCCGAATTTTCGCTGGATAGAGTCCTGTCAGCCATATCGACAACTCCATCGGTTTGCACTGCGAATCGATGACAACAGAGGGACGGGACATGAAGATCGGACGACGACTGGCCGCGGCGGCGGCCACGCTGGGTTGCATGCACGCCCACGCGCAGACCTCCGGCAGCGTGACGCTGTACGGCACCGTGGATACCGGCATCATCTATTCGACGAACCAGCAGTTCACGCGCGCCGACGGCAGCACGGGCGGCGGCCATGCATGGCAGATGGGCGGCGGCAACCTCGTGCCGTCGCGTTTCGGGTTCCAGGGCGCGGAGCCGCTCGGTGGCGGCCTCAATGCGGTGTTTTCGCTCGAGCAGCAGTTCCTGTCCGCGAACGGGCAGGCGCTGCAGGGCGGCACCGCGTTCAGCCGGCAGGCGTGGGTCGGGCTGCGCCAGGACGGGATCGGCACGCTCGGCCTCGGACGCCAATACGATTCGTACACGGACATGCTCGGCGCGTACGTGTCGAGCAATAACTGGGCGACGCCGTACGGCTCGCACCTCGGCGACGTCGACAACCTGAACGCCGCGTTCAACTTCAACAACGCGGTGAAGTTCACCAGCGCGGACTTCAACGGCCTGACGTTCGGCGGCACGTTCAGCTTCGGCGGGCAGGCCGGCGACTTTTCCGCGAAGCGCGGCTATGCGGTCGCGGCGACCTACACCCGCGCGCCGGTCGCGTTCTCGGTCGGCTATCTCGACCTGCACCAGCCGCTCGATGCGGCGCTCGGCGGCGCGAGCGGCTATATCGGCGACTTCGCGTGCAGCAACCCGGGCGCGATGTATTGCCTGCTGCAGGACGCCGGCTCGATGCGCGCGTTCGGCGCGGGCGGCTCGGTGACGCTCGGCGCGGCGACGGTCGCGCTGACCTACACCCACACGCGCCTCGGCGACAGCCGTTATTTCTCGACCGGCGCGCAGCCGCGCACGCAGGCGTTCACGTTCGACATCGGCGAGCTGAACGTCACGTACCTGTTCACGCCCGCGCTGCAGGGCGGTGTCGCGTACATCTTCAACGCCGCGCATACCGACGGGCGCGGCACGACGCGCTTCCATCAGGTCAACGTCGGCACGAACTACAGCCTGTCGAAGCGCACCGCGCTGTATGCGGTCGCGATCGGCCAGATCGCGAGCGGCACGGGGCTCGGCACCGACGCGAACGGCAATGCGGCGAACTACGCGCAGATCCCGGTGCTCGCGAACAGCAATTCGAGCCGGCAACTCGCGGTGATGGCCGGGATTCGCGTGAACTTCTGACGGCATGCGTGGGCTGACACGGGCGGGGCGGCCGGCCGCGATGGCGGCCGATCCCGCCGCGTGCCACAAATTCTTAACGATCGACGTGAACAATGGCGTTCGCTTCAGGCCGCCCGAAGCGCCGCCCGCGTTGCACACGTGTGCAACGCGAGGCCGACCCGCCACCACGCCGATCGAGAGAGACCTCATGACCCTGCTGAGCCGCCTGCGCGCGCTGTCCGCCGCCGTTGCGCTGTCCCTTGCCGCCTCGCACGCCTTCGCGGCGGATCTCGTCATCGCGGGCCGCGACGACATCTATGGCAAGGGGCTGGCCGACGCCGTCGCCGGCTTCACCAAACTGCATCCGGGCACCGACATCGAGCTGCTCAAGCTGCCGAACGCGAACCTGTACCAGAAGCTGAAGCTGTCGATGCGCGAAGGCACCGGCACGTACGACCTCGTGATGATGGACGACACGTGGGCGCCCGAATTCATCGGCAACGGCTGGCTGAAGCCGCTGCCCGCGTCGCTGGCGGATGCCGACCTCGTGCCCTCCGCGGTCGCGCTCGGCCGCAACGCGGCGGGCGCGCTGTACGCGCTGCCGATCGTCGGCAACGTCGAGATGTTCGCGTACCGGAAGGATCTGCTCGCGAAATACAAGCTGCAGCCGCCGCGCAACTGGGACGACGTGCTGAAGATCGCGCAGACCGTCGGCGGCGCGGACAAGAGCGTGTCGGGCGTCGTGTTTCGCGGCACCAAGGGCAACCCGGTCGTGACGGGTTTCCTGCCGATCCTGTGGGCCTATGGCGGCGACGTGTTCGACCGCGCCGGCAACGTGACGATCGATTCGCGCGAGTCGCAGGCCGCGCTGAAGACGTTCCTCGCGCTGAAGGCCTCCGCACCGAAGGACGTCGACGTGTATGGCGCCGCCGAAGTGCGCGATGCGCTGCAGCGCGGCACGGCCGCGCAGTCGATCGAGGTGTGGCCGGCGTGGATTCCGGCGCTCGACGATCCGAAGCAGTCGCGCGTGGTCGGGCAGATCGCGCTGCAGCCGCCGCCCGGGCAGACGGCGGGCCCCGCGCCGATGCTCGGCATCTGGCAGATGGGCATTCCAAAGGATGCGCCGCATGCGAAGCTCGCGCAGGACTTCCTGGCTTACCTGAGCGCGCGCGACACGCAAACGCGCCTCGCCGGAATCGGCATTCCGCCGACACGCCGCAGCGTGTTCGCCGATCCGGCGCTGGTGCGCCAGTACCGCTGGTATCCCGATCAGCTGAAGGCGCTCGAGGCCGGCCGTGCGCGGCCGCGCGTGAAGGACTGGCAGCAGGTCGAGAGCATTCTCGGCGATCAGCTGCAACTCGCGCTGACTGGACAGGCCGCTCCCGACGCCGCGCTGCGCCAGGCGCAGCAGAAGATCGCGCAGGCGATGGCCGCGGCCGGCAAGTGACGGCCCGCCGCCCCGCATCGCCCGGCATTCGCGCATGAAAGCCCTCGGCCGCAGCCTGCCGTTCGTCGCGCTGCTCGGCCCCGCGCTGCTGGTGCTGGCCGCGCTCGCGCTGTATCCGGTCGCGCAGGTGCTGGTCGACTCGTTCTGCCGGGTCGACTATGCGGCCGGCCGGCGCGCGTTTGCCGGGCTCGCGAACTATCGCGCGGTGCTCGGCGACGATGCGTTCGCGGCCGGCTTCGGCAACACGCTGCGTTTCACGATCGCGGCGTCGCTCGTTGAAGTCGCGCTCGGCTTCGGTCTCGCGCTGCTGTTCGTGCGTGCGTTCCCGGGGCGGCGCATCGCGCTGCCGCTCGCGATCCTGCCGATGATGCTGTCCACGCTCGTGTGCTCGGCGATCTGGCGCAACTGGCTCAACTTCGACGGCTTCCTGAACGCGCTGCTCGCGGCGTTCGGCGTCGAAGGCGTGCGCTGGCTGTCCGATCCGCATCTTGCATTGTGGTCGCTCGCGCTCGTCGACGTGTGGCAGTGGACGCCGATGGCGTTCCTGATCGTGCTGGCCGGACTGCAATCGATCCCGCAGGAGCTGTACGAAGCCGCGCGCACCGACGGCGCGAGCGAATGGCAGTGCCTGCGCGACATCACGCTGCCGCTCGCGGCGCCGCAGATCGGCCTCGCGCTGCTGCTGCGCTCGATCGACACGTTCAAGCTGTTCGACAAGGTCTATGCGCTGACGGGCGGCGGCCCCGGCAACGCGACGCAGACGCTGTCGACCTATATCTACGACACGGGCTTCCGCTTCTTCAACGTCGGGCCGGCGAGTGCCGCGTCGGTGCTGATGCTCGCGGCGTCCGCGCTGCTGGTTTCGGGGTACGTATGGCAGACGGTTCGCAAGCGGCGCGCATGACGGCGCGATCCGCAGGCATCGCGCATGCGCGATCGGGTGCCGCGTTCGGTCGCGCCGTGCCGTGGGTGCTGCGCATCGTCGCGCTCGCGCTGTTGCTGCTGCCGTGCCTGTGGATGGCCGGCGCGGCGTTCATGCCGACGCTCGAGCGCCTCGACCATCCGCTGCGGATCTGGCCGGCCGCCCCGACGCTCGAGCATTTCGCGTCGGTGTGGTCGAACGGCATCGGCGCGCCGCTCGCCAATTCGCTGCTGGTCGGGTTCGGCACGACGCTGCTCGCGCTGACGCTCGCGTTTCCGGCCGCGTATGCGCTCGTGCGGCTGCGCTTTCCGGCGCGGCTGGATGTGTTGTTCCTGATGCTCGTGCTGGCATTGAAGCTGATGCCGCCGATCACGATCGCCGTGCCGCTGTTCGCGCTCGCGAAGCGGCTGCATCTGCTCGATTCGACGCTCGGGCTGATGCTCGCTTACCAGATCTACGCGCTGCCGATGGCGATCTGGATGCTGCTCGCGTTCGTGCGCGACGTGCCGGTCGAATACGAGGAGGCTGCGTGCATCGACGGCGCGGGGCTCGCGCGGCGGCTCGTGCAGATCGTGCTGCCGCTGTGCGCGCCGGGCCTGATCGCAACCGCGATCTTCGTGTTCATCGCCGCATGGAACGAGTTCCTGATCGCGCTGCTGTTCGTGTCGACGCCGAGCCGCTTCACGCTGCCGCTCGCGATCGCCGGCTACGTGACGGAGAACGGCATCGACTGGGGCGACCTGATGAGCGCGGGGCTGCTGGCGTCGCTGCCGACGCTCGCCGTGGCCGGGTACGTGCAGCGCTACCTGCTGCGCGGCTTCGCGGGCGGGCTGAAGTGACGCGACGCGTCACGCGCAGCTATGCCGCACCACGTGCGTAACCGGCACGACGCGCGTGCGCGAGGGGCCGTCGAACGTCTGGATCCGGTCGGCGAGCAGGTCGACGGCCGCCTGCGCGAGGCCTTGCGTGTCCTGGCGCAGCGTCGTGAGCCGATAGGCGTCGTATCCGGCGGCGGGGATGTCGTCGAAGCCGATCACGCGCAGGTCGTCGGGCACGCGCAGGCCGAAGGCGTCGCGTGCGGCGTCGATCACGCCGAGCGCGAGCAGGTCGGACGAGCAGAACACACCGTTGGGGCGCTCGCCGGCCGCGAACAGTTGCCGCGCGGCATCGATGCCGCACGCATGCGTGTCGGAGCGCGTATCGATCACGCGCACGAGCGCCGCATCGAACGCGTCGCCGCGTTGCAGCATCTGCTCGAACGCATCCGCGCGCGAGCGTGCGCTGTAGCTCGCGGTGCGCGGCCCGACGAACGCGAGCCGGCGCGCGCCGGCCCGCACGAGCCGCTGCGCGGCATGGACGGCGCCCGCCGCGTTGTCGCTGACGACGACATCCGCGCCCGGCAGGTTCGCTTCGCGGTTGATCATCACGACGGGGATCCGGTGGTCGAGATACTGCCGCGCGACCGACAGCGGCGGCGACGCGGACGTCATCACGAGGCCCGCGATCCGGTAGCTGAGCAGCCGTTCGAGCGATTGCCGGACCTGGTGCGGATCATCCGCGTTGGTCACGAGCGGTGTGAACGCGCGCTGGCCGAGCGCGGCCATCAGGTCCGACAGCAGCCGCGCGCGGAACGGATTCTCGAATCCGGCCGTCACGACGCCGATCATGCTGCTGCGCTGCGTGATCATGTCGCGCGCGATCAGGTTGACCTGGTAGCCGAGCGCGCGCGCGGCCACCATCACGCGTTCGCGCGTCTCGGGCGCGATGCTCGCCGTCGGCGAGAACGCGCGCGATACCGCGGAGCGCGACACGCCGGCCCGCACGGCGACGTCCGACGCGGTCACCCACGTCTTTCTTTCCTTGTCAGTCATCGACTCATGATCCCTTCGCGACACGAAGCCCCCACGCCGCTGGCCGACTGGATGTCGGCGCTCGACGACGCGCGGCCGCTGCATGCGCTGACCCTACCGGGCAGCCATGACACCTGTGCGTATACGGTCGACGATCCGCTCGTGCGCACGCAGCGCGCGCCGCTCGACGCGCAGCTCGCGCACGGCGTGCGGCTGCTCGATATCCGCTGCCGGCACCGGGGCGATACGTTCGACATTCATCACGGCGGCATCGCGCTCGGCATGTCGTTCGACGACGTGCTCGCGGACTGCGCACGCTTTCTCGATGCGCATCCGCGCGAATGCATCGTGATGTCGGTGAAGGACGAGTGGCCCGCGCACGGCTGCACGCGCAGTTTCGATGCGACGTTCGATGCGCATTGCGCGCGGCATCCGCGGCTGCGCTGGCATGCGGGCGACGCGCTGCCGGCGCTCGGCGACGTGCGCGGCGCGGTGGTGTTGCTGCGGCGGTTCCGCAGCGGCCGGCCGCTCGGCATCGACCTGACCGCATGGCCCGACAACGCGACGTTCACGATCGATCATCCCGATGCGGCGTTCGTGATCCAGGATGAATACCGTGTGCCTGTCGCCGGGTCGATCAACTACAAGTGGCGCGTGATCGATGCGCTGCTGACCGGCATGCCGTCGCCGGAAAGCGGCCGCTGGGCGATCAACTTCTGCAGCGGGACGGGGATGGGCGCGAATCCGTCGGTGGTCGCGCACGGCGACGGCAGGGTGCAGGGGATTCAGGCGCGGCTCGCGGAGCGGTTGCGCGAAGCGCGCGGATCGTGTGGCGCGATGTTGCTCGATTTCTGCGACGACGATGACTGGGCGTTGGTGCGGGCGCTGGTTGAGTGCAATGAGCATGTGCCTGCGCCGGGGGGCAGGCGCAGGTCGGTGGGCTGCTAGGCGGGTTCGCGTGGAGCGTTTCGTGAACGTGTCCGTTTTGTTCGTCACACTTCTTGACGAATCAGCGGGCGGCAATCATGCGCGTATCAGAGCGATGCGCTGTCGTGGTGCGGAGGAGCGGTGCTTATCGATCGATTGCGCTGCATCTGGAGGTGTCCCTCCCCATGCCAGGCAGTGTAACGTTGGCAATCCGCCCACCTTTAACCGGGTGGGGGACTCCATGTATGGAGGCGTCGAAGGCCAACTGGAAGACTCCGCAGAACATCAAGGATCAGTACGCCAGTGCCAGCTTCATTGGTCGGAACCGAGTGGTTTTCAACATCAAGGGCAACGATTTCCGGTTGATCGTCGCGGTGGCCGATCAGGTCGGTGTGGTGTATGTGAAGTTTGTCGGTACGCACGCGGAATATGACAGGGTCGATGCGGCAACCGTGGAGATGGAGTAACGAGATGGACATTCACCCGATTCGAACAGAGGCCGATTACAAGGCCGCCCTGAAGGCGGTGTCCGCGCTTGTTGATCTGGACCCCGCGCCGGGTACGCCGGAGGGCGACGAGTTGGAGATCATGGCGATCCTGATCGAGCGCTATGAGGCGGAGCATTTCCCGTTGGTTTTGCCGAACCCGATCGATGCGATCAAGTTTCGGATGGAGCAAGCCGGCTTGTCGGTCCCGGACATGCAACCGTACATCGGGAATACCAACCGGGTGTACGAGGTGCTGGCTGGCCGACGATCACTGAGTCTCGCCATGATCCGGAAGTTGCACGAAGGGCTGCATATTCCCGCGGACGTGCTGATTGGGACATCGTGAGCGAGTGAGTCCTGGAGTGCCCTGCTTGAGCTTACGGTTTGTGTCGGTAAGCGGATTATTTGAAGAAATGGCGCCGTGAGGCGCCATTCTTTTTGCGGAAATTGCGCGCGAAAAGGGCCGCGCCTGTCGCCGTCCCCATGCCGGCTCAGCGCGTCGCAATCGCCACTGCTGCCCCTGCCATCGCGGTCGCGCTCGTCCGGTTCGCGATCCGCTTCGCGCGTGCCGACGTGAGAAAAGCCCGCGCACGCACCGCGAGCAGCGACCAGAAGCAGTCGGCGAGGATCAGGATGGCGAGCATCGTGCCGACGAGCTCGGCCCACGCGAGCACACCGACATGCGTGAGGTCGACGATCGTCGGCAGCAGCGCGAGATAGAACAGCATGATCTTCGGATTGCCGAGCGTGACGAGCGTGCCCGCGACGAACATGCGCCATGGCGACTGGCCGCGCGGCAGGTCGCCGGCCTTCGTGTCGGTGGGTGCGGTCCACATCTTCCACGCGAGGAACAGCAGGTAGGCGACGCCGAGCAGCTTCAGCACGAGCAGGCCCGTCTCGAACGTGCGCGCGAACGCGGACAGCCCGGCGACGGCCAGCGTGAGCCACAGCGCCTCGCCGATCCACATCGCGGCGAGGAACGGCAGCACGTCTCGCACGCCGTTCGTCAGCACGCGCGCGACGAGCGCGGCGACGCTCGGGCCGGGCGTGCCGGCGGTGACGAGCAGGGCGATGGCGAACACGGTGAGCGCGGACAGCGTCATGACGAACCTCGTGGGCGGGGCGTTCGAAAGGTATGAAGTTTCGATTATAGTGACGGCCGTTCCCGCCCGCCTACCTCGTCGTGATGACAGTACCGATCCGGATTCGTCCCGCCACGCGGGAAGACGCGGCCGCGATGGCCGCGGTGGAAGTGGCCGCCGCCCGGCGTTTTCGCGACATCGGCATGCCCGACATCGCCGAAGGCGAACCGACCGACGCGGCCGACGTGCTCGTGCGCATCGACGACGGTCGCGCGTATGTCGCGACGGACGAAGCGGGGACGTGCGTGGGTTTCGCGTTCTACCGGCTGCTCGATGCGCAGCGGCTTTATCTCGAAGAGCTGGATGTCGCGCCATCGCATGCGGGGCAGCGGATCGGCGCGCGCCTGATCGAACGGATCATGACGCGCGCCGCGCGAGACGGCATCGCCCAGGTGGTGCTGTCGACGTTTCGCGACGCGCCGTGGAATGCGCCGTACTACGCGCGCCTCGGCTTCCACGTCATCGAAGACGCCGCGCTCGACGACACGCTGCGCGCGATCCGCGCACATCACGTCGAGCGCGGGCTCGACGAGACGCGGCGCGTGTTCATGCGCGCGGACGTGCGCGCATGAACGTGTCGCGGGCCGTCAGGCCGCGTCGCTGAGCGCCGGGTAGTCGGTATAACCCGTTTCGCCTTCGGCGTAGAACGTCTCCGGCACCGGCTTGTTCAACGGTGCGCCGAGTTCGAGGCGGCGCGGCAGGTCCGGGTTCGCGATGAACAGCTTGCCCCACGCGATCGCGTCGGCGTTGCCGCTCGCGAGCGTGTCCTGCGCGGATTCGAGCGTGAACTGCTCGTTGGCGATCAGCGGGCCGCCGAACGCTTCCTTCAGGCGCGGACTCAGGTGGTCGCCCGAATACGATTCACGCGTGAAGATGAACGCGATCTTGCGGCGGCCGAGTTCGCGTGCGACATGGCCGAACGTCGCGGCCGGGTCGGAGTCGCCCATCGTGTGCGCATCGCCGCGCGGTGCGAGATGCACGCCGACACGGCCCGCGCCCCACACGTCGATCGCCGCGTCGACCACTTCGAGCAGCAGCCGCGCGCGGTTCTCGATCGGGCCGCCGTACGCGTCGGTGCGGCGATTGGTGCTGTCCTGCAGGAACTGGTCGAGCAGGTAGCCGTTCGCGCCGTGGATCTCGACGCCGTCGAACCCCGCCTTCTTCGCGTTCTCCGCGCCCTTGCGGTACGCGGCGACGATGCCCGGAATTTCATCGAGTGCGAGCGCGCGCGGCGTCACGTACGGACGCTGCGGACGCACGAGGCTCACGTGGCCGCCCGCGGCGATCGCGCTCGGCGCGACCGGCAGGTCGCCGTTCAGGAACACCGGATCGGAGATCCGGCCGACGTGCCAGAGCTGCAGCACCATGCGGCCGCCGGCCGCGTGCACGGCCTGCGTCACGCGCTTCCAGCCTTCGACCTGCTCGTCGGACCAGATGCCGGGCGTGTCCGCGTAGCCGACGCCCTGCGGCGTGACCGAGGTCGCTTCGCTGATGATCAGGCCGGCCGATGCGCGCTCGGCGTAATAGCGCGCCATCAGGTCGTTCGGTACGCGCGTCGCGCCGGCGCGGGAGCGGGTGAGCGGCGCCATCACGATGCGGTTCGGCAGGGTCAGGTCGCCGAGGGTAACGGGGTCGAACAGGGTAGGCATGGCAGATAACCTTTTCACGAAAGGCGGGATGGCCGTCGCGTCGTGCGCGGCGTGCGGCCCGCATGGCCTGGGTCAGAGTTCGCGGCGCAGGGCGTCGAGAAATGCGTCGATGACGGCCTCGTTGCGCCGGAAGAACGCCCACTGGCCGATCCGCGTCGACGTCACGAGCCCCGCGCGCTGCAGCGTCGCGAGGTGCGCGGAGACGGTCGACTGCGACAGCCCGCAGCGCGCGTCGATCTGCCCGGCGCAGACGCCGTGGTCATACGGCAGCGTCTGCTCCGGGAAATGCGCGCCCGGCGTTTTCAGCCAGACGAGGATTTCCCGGCGCACGGGGTTCGAAAGCGCTTTCAGGATCGCGTCGATGTCGAGTTCGGTCGGCATGGAAAGGGGCTGGTGTTCTGGCGGAAAAACCGGCGCAACACGAGTATCGTCATTGGCCGAATCTTATATCGGAAAGTAACGATATGCATGAAGACACTGATTGCAATGGGGTTGATTGATGTGGGCCTCGCTCGAGTCGGGGCGCGTCGACGCGCTGTCGCTTCGTCACCGTGAGCGCGTGTCTTTCCGGTCATCCGGGTCTTTTCGCGCGCCGCGTACCAGCATGGAACGTCGCGAGTCGGCGCGATAGCGCAACCCGTCGACAAACAGCGCGACGAGCCGTTTGGCATCGGGCGGATCGGGGCATTCGAGCGGAGCGCAGAGCGCGCCCACCGCGCACATGAGCTCGTCCGGCTGGATGCCATCGCGAATTTCGCCTGCTGCAATCGCCGCATCGAGGAGATTCCGTACGACAGGGCGGAGCCGCTCCAGAAAATACAGCGGCAACGCCTTGAACGCGGGATCGCCCGAATTCATCGCGGCAGCGAGGCCGCGCCGCTTCGTCACGAACGCGACGTAGTGATCGACCCATCCCGCCAACGCGTCACCGGGCCCCAGCGTACCCGCCAGCTCGATGCCGACTTCGGCGCAGGCATCGACTTCGCTGCACAACGCGGCGACGACCAGATCGGAGCGTCGGGGAAAGTGGCGATAAATCGTACCGATCCCGACGCCGGCCTTCAGCGCGATTTCACGCACCGGTGCGTCGACGCCGGACGACTCGAAAACCTCCAGCGCCGTTCGCAGCAGCGTATCGATGTTCCGCTGCGCGTCGGCTCGCACGGTGCGCGGCGCGCGTTCATCCGGGCCCTCGTTCATCTTGCTGCTCAATTCACTTCTCCTTGCTAAGTGGAACGATGTTCCGTATAGTTTGTATCCGGATCGATGTTCCGCTTGCATTTTAACGTAAGCGCGTCGGTTCATCCCTCATCCTGAACGGAGCAAGACATGCACACCACAGCCGTGGCACTGGTAACCGGTGCAAACAAGGGAATCGGCCTTCAGATCGCCAAGGACCTGGCCGCGAAAGGCTTCAAGGTACTCGTCGGCGCACGCAATCTCGCTTTGGGCGTGACGGCCGCGCAACGCGTCGGCGCGGAGGCGGAGGCAATTCAGCTCGATGTGACGGACCACGCGTCGATTGCGGCTGCGGCCGCGCAGATCGAACGGACGCTCGGGCGTCTCGATGTGCTCGTCAACAACGCGGGCATCTCGCGTCCGATCAAACCGGGCACGAGCATTGAAGAAATGCAGGACGGTGACAAGGTGAGCCGGGTGTCGATCGACGATATGCGAACCGTGTTCGAAACCAATGTATTCGGTGTTGTCGCGGTCACGCAGGCGATGCTGCCGCTCCTTCGCAAATCGCCGGGTGGCCGCATCGTCAACATCTCGAGCGCGGGCGGATCTCTTTTGCTGAAGGATGATCCTTCGGATTACTCACGGCGTTACATTGGCGTCTATCAGACGTCGAAAACCGCACTCAACGCGGTGACGCAGGCGTTCGCCATTGAACTGGAGGGAACGAACATCAAGGTCAATGCAGCGTGTCCGGGATTCACCGCAACCGATTTGAGCAACCATGCGCCTGGCGCAGGAACGGTCGAAGACGCGGCACGAGAGCCGGTCCGGCTGGCCCTGCTCGATGCGAACGGGCCGACCGGCACCTTTTCGAATGCGGCCGGCCGGCTGCCGTGGTGAGATTGTCGGCAACGCGATCGGGATGGATTGCGCGAGCTGCCTCCAACCCACGCGTGACAGACGGTAAATCGCCGATATCCTTGGAAAATCCGGCTGTGGCTTCAGCGGCTCACGCTTTCCCGTACTGCGCAAAGAGCCACCGGCGCATGGCCTCGAGCGCTTCCGAATGCGCATTGGCTTGCGGAAAGACGACATAAAACCCGAGCGACATCGGAAACGAAAAATCGAATACGCGGCGCAGCCTGCCGTCCGCGATGTCGCGCGCGACCAGCGGTTCGCTGGTCAGCGCGATGCCTTGACCCGCGATCGCCGCGTCGATGGCGAGCAGCGACTGGCTGAACCTGGGCCCTTTCGTCGGATCGGCCAGCCCCTTTCCGCCGAGCTTCTCGATGAACTCGGGCCACAGATCGTGCGCGTCGTGCAGCAGCACATGCTTCGACAAGTCCGCGGGCGTCCGGATCGGCGGACCGCCGTCGAGCAATGTCGGGCTGGCGACGGCGAAGATGTCGAGCGGAGACAGCCGCTCCGCGACCAGGCCGGCCGGGAATGGCGGCTTGCTCAGTCGAATCGCGATGTCGACGCCATCGGCCCTGAACGACGCGAGCCGTTCGTCGGCGATCACGCGCACCTCGATGTCGGGGTGCAGCCGGCCGAAGTCCGACAGGCGCGGAATCAGCCATTTCGACGCGAACGACGGCGTCGTGCTGACCGCCAGAACCGTGGGGCGCTGGCCCAGGGCGTCGGTAGCGTCGGAGATGATCTGCAGTGCGCGCTGCACCGACGAAAAATACTCGAGCCCTTCGCGCGTCAGTGCCAGCCCCCTCGGCAAGCGTCGAAACAGCTGCACCTCCACGACGTCCTCCAGATGCCTGACCTGCTGCGCCACCGCGCCCTGGGTCACGCCGAGTTCGTCGGCGGCCAGCCGGAAATTGAGGTGGCGCGCGGCGGCCTCGAACGCGCGAAGCGCATTGAGCGGCGGGAACCGGCGGGCACGCAACATAGCCTTCATGCAGTAGAAAATCTACAGGGTGGATGGAGAAATCATCGTTCGACAATTCGATTATAGAGTCCTAGAGTGGCGCTTTGGAACGACGATTGCGGCGCTGGGCCGACCTATCCGGGAGAACGGCATGACTGTAGAGAAAGTGGCTTTGGTGACGGCGGCGGGCAAGGGCATGGGCGCCGCGATCGCGCGCGACCTCGCGAACAACGGGTATCACGTCGCGCTGATGTCGCCGTCCGGCAGCGCGGTCGAACTTGCGAAGGAACTCGGCGGTTTCGGCGTGGCGGGGTCCGTTACCAATGACGCCGACATCGAGCGTTTCGTGAACGAGACGCTCGCGAAGTACGGCCGTATCGATGCGGTCGTCAACAACACCGGTCATCCGCCGAAGGGCGACTTGCTCGCCATCGAGGACGACAAGTGGCACGAAGGGCTCGACCTGATCGTGCTCAACGTCGTTCGCGTGCTGCGCCGGGTGACGCCCGTGTTCCTGAAGCAGGGCGGCGGCGCGGTGGTCAATATCTCGAGCTTCGCGGCCGACGCGCCCGAGCAGGCGATGCCGGTGTCGTCCGCGCTGCGCGCGGCGCTCAGTTCCGTCACGCGCCTGTACGCCGATCGGTATGCGAAGGACAACATTCGCATCAATTCGGTGCTGCCCGGCTTCATCGACAGCTGGCCGGAGACGCCCGAGATCGTCGCCCGCATTCCGGTCGGCCGTTTCGGCAAGACACAGGAGATCGCGCAGACGGTGACGTTCCTGCTGTCGGAAGGCGCCGGCTACATCACCGGGCAGAACATTCGCGTCGACGGCGGCATCGTGCGCGCGCTGTAAGCCGGCACAGGGCAGGACGGTGCGCGCGTGGACGTTGCGCCGGCGGCGTCAGTCATGCCGCTCGCCGATCCGGTGCTCGTCCGGGCTCCAGACACTGAGCCCCTCCGTCGGGTCCATCGGCAGATCCCACGGCCGCGCGGCGATCGCCTGCGTCGTCGCGTCGAACCCGGCCTGGCGGCGCGCGGCGATGCCGTCCGGCGTGAAATCGATGTCCTTCCACTGATCGTCGCCGTCGAGCCGCGGCGCCGCGAGCTTGATCACGCGCATCGTGGTCTGGCAGCCCCACGCGGCGAGCGCCTGCACGTCGGCCGACGTGCGTTCCGCCTCCGGCAGCCGCGTGACCAGTTCCCGGATCACGTGGCGCAGCCGGTGAATCTGCTGTTGCCGCGCGATGTTGCCGTCCGTGCGGCTCGCGTACTGGATGTCCTTCTGCCGTTCCGACACCTGCCAGATGCTTTGCGGCTCCGGCCCGACCGGATTCCACATCTGCACCGAGAAGATGATCGAACTGCGGCGCGGCGCATCGTCCAGCACGACCTCGACGGGGGTATTCGAATAGACGCCGCCGTCCCAGTAGGGCGCGCCGTCGATGCGCACGGCCGGGAACGCGGGCGGCAGCGCGCCCGAGCTCATCACGTGGTCGAGGCCGAGCGGCCGGTCGCGCGAATCGAAATAGCGCATCGTGCCGGTGCACGCGTTGACCGCGCCGACGGTCAGTCGCGGCCGGCGCGCGTTCAGCAGGTCGAGGTCGATGAGCGACGCGAGCGTGTCGCGCAGCGGCTCGACCACGTAGTACGACGCGTGCTCGACGCCGACCCGCGCAAGCGGCCCGAGCCACGCGGCGGGATTCGGCCGGAAGAATCCCGGAATGCCCGCGCCGACGACCGCGAGCTCGGCGCCGATCTTGTTCCAGCTCGTCGGGAGGCCCGGCACGTTCGCGGCAGGCCGTTCGGTCACGTGGCGCCAGAACTCGGCCATCCGCCGCGCGCGGCGACCGGGCGCGTTGCCGGCGATCAGCGCCGCGTTGATCGCGCCGATCGACGTGCCGATCACCCAGTCGGGCTGGATGCCCGCCGCGTCCATCGCCTCGAATACGCCGAGCTGGTATGCACCCAGTGCGCCGCCGCCCTGGAGCACGAGCACGACCTGGCCCGGCAGTTTCGGGCGTGCGGGTTGACTTGCCGTCATCGCTTTCCTCGCAGTCGGTGACGGCCGGCGGGTTCCGGCCGGATGGAACCAGTGTAGGCGATCGACGCGCACCGTCCGCCGTGCCGGATGGTGCGCGGGGCGTCGCGTCATTCCACGGTGATGGTCTCCTTCATGTACGGATGAATTCCGCAGAACACCTTGTACACGCCCGGCTTGTCGAAGCGGAACGAGTAGGTCTCGTCCTGGTCGAGCGCGTTCGAGTGAAAGATGCCCGCATCGTTGACGATGGTATGCGGTTCCGCGTCGAGGTTCTTCCACGTGACCGTCGTGCCGGCCTTGATCGTGGTCGACATCGGCGAAAACATGAAGTTGTGGATCGTCACGAGCGGGCCGGCCGGGGGCTGCGCGAATGCGGCGAGCGGCGTGCCGGCGGCGGCTGCGCACAGGATCAGCGCGGCCGGCAGCATCGAGGGCTTGAAGGGGGGCATGTCGGTCTCCTTGCGGGTCGGGATCAGGCGAGCGTCGTGTCGTGCAGCGATGCAGCCACCGGATGGCCGGCGAAGTCGACGGTCGTCACGCCGAGCATCGCGGGCAGCCGGTCGCGCGGCACCGTGAGCGGCACCGGGCCCGGGCCGTTGCCCGCGGTCGGTTGCGGGAACGCGGTGGAGCGCGCGGTGTGGAACGTCACGTTGCCCTCGACCTTCGACACGATCTGGTGGATGTGCCCGTTCAGCACGGTGACCGAGCCGAAGCGGCGCAGCAGCGCCATCGTCTGCGGCGCGTCGCCGGTGCCCCAGCCCCACGGCTCGTAGATGGTCCACATCGGCATGTGCGAGAACACGACGATCGGCGTGCTCGACGACTGACCCTTGAGATCCTGCGCGAGCCACGCGAGCTGGTCGTCGCCGAAGCTGCCGAGCCCGTTCGGCTTGAAGTGCATCACGTTGACGAGCGCGACGAAGTGCACGCCCGCGTGATCGAAGCTGTAGTAGCCGCGGTTGTCCGACGCCTTGCCGAACCGG
Source organism: Burkholderia sp. Bp9140 (assembly GCF_003853425.1). NCBI lineage: Bacteria > Pseudomonadati > Pseudomonadota > Betaproteobacteria > Burkholderiales > Burkholderiaceae > Burkholderia > Burkholderia sp. Bp9140. The sequence goes on along the minus strand of NZ_QTPQ01000022.1, from coordinate 2,818 downwards.
CTGAAGTATTCGGCGCCCGAACCGTCGGTCACGTCGTGTTCGCCGGGCACCGTGTGCAGTTCCGGCACGCGCAGCGCGGACAGCAACTGCGACGCCTGGTCGAACTCCGCCGCTTTGGACAGGTGCGTGATGTCGCCGGTATGGATGGCGAGCGCCGGCATCGCAGGCATCCCGTTGACGAGGTCGATCGTCTGCCGCAGCGTGGCCGCGACGTCGGGATTCGCGTCCTTGTTGAAGCCGATGTGCGTGTCGCTGATCTGCACGAACAGCGGCCGGCCCTTGTCCGCTGGGAGTGCGGCGCCGCTTTGCGCGAGCGCGAGATCGAACGGCGTCAGGATGCCGCCCGACAGCGTAAACAGCGTGCCGAGGCCGCCGAACGCCATGCATTGCAGGGCCTTGCGGCGCGACGGGCGGGTGGGAGTCGATGAAGACATGTGAGCCTCGCAATCGTATGACGGAACCGGACGGCCGGATCGTCCTGGAATAAGCCGGCGCCTTCGCATGCCATACCGGTGCGGCAGCGGATTTATTCCCGCGAGTTGCGACCCGGAATTCGGTTGCGCGCGGTTTGCGGCGCGATGACGGAGCGCCGGCGGATGACCTGTCAATGTCCTGTAAGTGACACGACACATTTGCGTCATGCCTGCCCGATAGCCTGCGACACCGAATCACCTCTCCGGAGCCCATCATGCCGAATCTCGCGGCAACGGAAACCAGCGGTGCGGCCAGTCATCGCACGCGCACCATCAGCCTCGCGCTGTTTTTTCCGACTGCCGGCGATCGTCCGTCCGACTCCCGCGAACCTGTTCCGAGCCGCACCCGCTGACGCGGCGATCGGCCGCCCCCATCGATTTTCAATTCGACCAAGACGCTACCGATGGATATCAGTTTTTTCGATCCGAATCGCACCGCCAACGCGTCCGCGTGGCGTGTGCTCCCTAATCGCTGGGACGCGGTCGCGTTTCCGCTGATCATCGGCATACTCGCGATGGCGATCGTCGGCTTCCACCAGACGATGGCGCCGATCGCGACCCTGCAGACGCAGAAGATCTCGCTCGATCCGTCGAACCTGCCCGAATACGCGTTGCGCACGACGCTGCGGATGCTCGCCGCGATGGTCGCGTCGCTCGCGTTCACGCTGGTCTACGGCACGCTCGCGGCGAAAAGCCGCCGCGCGGGGATGGTGCTGATCCCGATTCTCGACATCCTGCAGTCGGTGCCGGTGCTCGGCTTCATCTCGTTTACGGTCACGTTCTTCCTCGCGCTGTTCCCGAGCCGCGTGCTCGGCGCCGAGCTCGCGGCGATCTTCGCGATCTTCACGAGCCAGGCGTGGAACATGACGTTCAGCTTCTACCAGTCGCTGCGCACGGTGCCGCGCGACCTGAGCGAAGTGTCGCGCGGCTTTCACCTGACGTCGTGGCAGCGCTTCTGGAAGCTCGAGGTGCCGTTCTCGATGCCGGGTCTGATCTGGAACATGATGATGTCGATGTCGGGCGGCTGGTTCTTCGTCGTCGCGTCGGAGGCGATCACCGTCGGCAACCAGACCATCACGCTGCCGGGAATCGGTGCGTATCTCGCGCAGGCGATCTCCGACAAGAACCTTGGCGCGGTGGGCTGGGTGATCGTCGCGATGTCGGTCGTGATCCTCGCGTACGACCAGTTCCTGTTCCGTCCGCTCGTCGCGTGGGCCGACAAGTTCCGGATGGAGAACACCGCGTCGGGCGATGCGCCGCAATCCTGGCTGCTCGACATGATGCGTCGCACGCACCTGATTCATCAGCTGCTCGTGCCGGCCGGCTGGCTGCTGTCGCAGGCCGCGCGGATTCCGCTGCGCGTGCCGTCGTTCAAGGGCGTCGGCGCACGCGTCGGATCGAGCCGCCGTTCGTCGCGTGTCGGCGACATCGTGTGGGGCGCGTTCGTGATCCTGCTGACCGCGTACGTCGCGTGGCGCGTCGTCAGCTTCGTCGCGACCGGCGTGACGATGGGCGAGGTCGGCCACGTGCTGGTGCTCGGGCTGATCACGCTGCTGCGCGTGCTGGTGCTGATCGCGATCGCGTCGGTGATCTGGGTGCCGCTCGGCGTGCTGATCGGGCTGCGCCCGAAGCTGGCCGAGAAGATCCAGCCGCTCGCGCAGTTCCTCGCCGCGTTCCCGGCGAACCTGCTGTTTCCGGTGTTCGTGATAGTGATCGTCCACTTCCACCTGAACGCGGACATCTGGCTGTCGCCGCTGATCGTGCTCGGCACGCAGTGGTACATCCTGTTCAACGTGATCGCCGGCGCGATGTCCTATCCGAACGACTACAAGGAAGCGACGAAGAACTTCCGCATTCGCGGCTGGCAATGGTGGCGGCAGGCGATCCTGCCGGGCATCTTCCCGTACTACGTGACCGGCGCGATCACCGCGTCGGGCGGCGCGTGGAACGCGAGCATCGTGTCCGAGTTCGTGCAGTGGGGCGATACCAGGGTCGTCGCGCACGGCCTTGGCTCGTATATCGCGCAATCGACCGCCGCCGGCGATTTCCCGAAGATCATCCTGGGCATCGCCGTGATGTCCCTGTTCGTTACCTTGTTCAACCGTCTGCTGTGGCGTCCGATGTACGCCTATGCGGAATCCCGGCTCCGTCTCGATTGAGAGTAAGCGCGATGCAAAATTCGACCGTTATCAACGCCCCCGTCAAGACGTCCCAGCCGCTGCAGCCGCCGCGCCTCGGCGAAGAAATCCTGCGCGTCGAGCACGTGAACCGCGGCTTCAACAAGACGCAGGGCGAACTGCTCGTGCTCGACGACGCGAACCTGTCGCTGCGCGAAGGCGAGATCG
>NZ_QTPQ01000021.1:0-139118 GCF_003853425.1 Burkholderia sp. Bp9140 | reverse complement strand
CCGCACGTTGCCGACGTCGGACGCGAAGGGCTTCTGGGGTGCGTTCGGCTGTTCGTGCTGGGCGGTCTGACATGACGACCACAACCGGCCGGTGCAGCCCCGGGTGGATTCGCGCCCTCCTTTCGCAGGCGTGGGTCGGATCGCTGGTACGGCTCGCGCTCGTTTCCGCCTTCCTCATCGGCGGCGTCAACAAGGCGATGCACTTCGGCGATGCGGTCGCGGAGCAGGCGCATTTCGGCCTGCACCCGCCCGCGCTCTGGGCTGCACTGGCGGTTGTGGTCGAGATCGGCGGCTCGCTGTGCGTGGTGTTTCGCCGCTTCACCTGGATCGGCGCGGGTGGACTCGGCGTGCTGACCGTCGTCGCGATGGCGGTGGCGAACGACTTCTGGAACCACACCGGGGTCGCCCGCTTCATGGCGCTCAACAGCTTTTTCGAACACCTGGGCTTGATTGCGGCGCTCGTCCTCGTCATCATCGTCGACGATAGTCAACGCAGGCAGGGCGACGGCAGTGCCTGAGCGCGGGGTCGGACGTCGAAACAACGGAATGCGGCCATGAGGAAAGTCCGCGCTGCAGTGCCTGCCGGGACGATGGCAAGCGGTTTCGTCGCGACGGTCGGCGGCCGCAGGTCGCCGACCATGGCAGCCGGCGCGGCCGCGACCGTGGTCGTGCCGCCGCTGACTTCCCGCGAATGCGATGCGGCAATCGTGCCATTCCGGGCGCCCCATCGCCAAACCTCTACACAGACATCACGAATTGAAATCTGAAGACACCATTCTTTCCGCGGTCGCCGGGTTCGTCGACACGCTGAGCTTCGTCTCGCTGTTCGGGTTGTTCACCGCGCACGTGACCGGCAACTTCGTGCTGATCGGCGCGGGCGTTGCCGGGTTCGGGCAGGGCATCCTGCTGAAGCTGAGCGTGTTTCCCGCTTTCGTGTGCGGCGTCGTCGCGGCGAGCCTGATCGCGCGGTCCCTGTCCGCGCGGCCGGCATGGCAGGGCACGCGTGCGCTGCATACGGTGCAGGCCGTGCTGCTGCTCGGCTTCTGTGCGGCCGGCGTGTGGGCGACGCCCGTCACGCAGTCCGACAGCCTGCCGGTGCTAGTGGCCGGCATCGTCGGCACGTTCGCGATGGGCGTGCAGAACGCGCATCCGCGCGTGATCGCACGTGCCGGCGTGCCGAACACGGTGATGACGGGCAACGTCACGCAGGCGATTCTCGACGTCGTCGACCTGCTGTCGGCCGGCACGGCCGACAGCGCGCGCGCGGCCGCGCGGGCGCGCTTCGGCAAGATGCTGCCGGCGATCGTCGCGTTCGCGCTCGGCGCCATGGCCGGCGCGCTCGGCTTCCGTTATGTCGGATTCTGGGCGCTGCTCGCGCCGGCCGGCGCGCTCGCGGTGCTGGCATTGACGTCCGGTGCGCACGACACGGCGCCTGCCGCGCGGAGCTGAGATCGCGACACGTTTGCCGATTCCGGCGTGACGGCGAGCAAGCTGCTGTTCGCCACGCGCGCCATTTGCGTTGAGGCGAAGCGGACACCGCGAGCACCGAGCTCGCGGCGTCCCGATCTCAATGTTGGACGCCCAGGCTTTCGCGTTTCCCGTCCTTGAACGTATAGAGCGTCAGCGTGGCGTTCTGCAGATCGCCCTTCGCGTCGAAGCGTGTTTCACCGATGACGCCCTTGTAGTCGGTCTTCTTCAGGTACGGAAGGTACTTCGCCGGGTCGGCCGAGCCGGCTCGCTTCATCGCGTCGACGAGAATCATGATCGCGTCGTACGCATACGGCGCGTAGATCACCACGTCCTGACCATATTTCTGCTTGAACCGCTTCCTGAAGTTCTCCATCCCCGGTGCATATTCAGGCGTGATGCCGCCGGCTTCCGCGCAAATGACCTGTCTGCCGTTGAGCGCCGCCCCCGCGAGATCGGGCAGTTCGCCGGTACAGATGCCATCGCCGCCCATGAACTTCGAGGCCATCCCGAGCTGCTGCATCTGCTTGATCATCGGGCCGCCCTGCGCGTCCATCCCGCCGTAGAAGACCACGTCGGGATTCTCGCCTTTCATGGCGGTCAGCACGCCACGAAAATCGGTCGCCTTGTCGGTGGTGTACTGGCGGGACACGAGTTTCGCACCGGCGGACGTCGCCGACTTCAGGAACTCGTCAGCGATACCTTGTCCATAGGCGGTTCGATCGTCGATGACCGCAACGGATCGGGCATTCCATTTCTGCACCGCGTATTTGCCGAGTACCGAGCCGAGCTGGCCGTCGTTGGCGACGAGGCGGAAGGCGGTGTCGAAGCCTTGCTGCGTGTACTTCGGGTTGGTGGACGATTGCGATATCTCCGGGATGCGTGCGTCGTGGTAAATCTTCGAGGCCGGGATCGTCGCCCCCGAGTTGAAATGACCGACGACGCCCTTGACCCCCGCATCGACCAGGCGCTGGGCGACCTGGGTCGCCTGCCGCGGATCGCCCGCGTCGTCCTCGACCTGCAATTCGATCCTGACCTTCCTGCCGCCAATCACCGGCGGATTCGCGTTCAGGTCGTCGACGGCCATCCGTGCGCCGCGCTCGACGTCCTTGCCCAGATTCGCGTTCTGGCCCGTCAGTGGTCCGGCAAAACCCAGTTTGACGACATCGTCCTGCGCATGTGCTGCGCCCGAAGCGAGAGCGATGGCGGCGCTGCCGATCGCGATGACCGAATTCAAGCGTTTCATTTCCGTTCTCCAACCACGATATGTTTCGTCCAGCTGTCTTGTGTTTCGGTATCCGAAGCGAATGAGGTTCATGCCGCGAATGCCGAACCGAATCGGTCGGCGCATCGCGCCGACCCTGGCTGCCAGGTATCGCCTCCCGATCGTCAACGCAGATAATGCAGGGCGGAAAATTGCCGGCGATATTCGCTGACGGCCGGCGCCACATCCTCGGGCGCCTTGCGGCCCAGCAGTACGTCGGCGATGAAGGCGGCAAGTTGCGGCATGTCGCGAACGGTCATGCCCCAGCGCACGAGCTCCGGCGTCCCCATCCGCAGGCCGCATACGTCGCCCTCGATCTCGGGGAGCGGCAGCCCGATGCCGCACGCGAGAATGTTGGCCCGCCGGAGTCGCCTGGCCATCGCCTGGCCGCCATCGAACCGATGGGCCTCGATCGCGAACTGGTGCGACGTCGTGATGCCGCGGTCGCGTGCGAACACCGGCAAGCCCGATTCGACAAGCGCCTCGGCCAGTGCCTTGGCCGTGTCGACCATCGCTGCCGCGTAAGGCCGGCCGCACGCCTGCCAATCGAGCATCGTCATCGCGATCGACGCCGACCTGGCCGCATCGAAGTTGGCCGTCATGCCGGGATAGGCAATGGCGTCGAGTTTCTGCGCCAGCCCGGCGTCGTCGGTCACGATCAACCCGCCGGCCGCGCCGGCCAGGCTCTTGTACGTGCTCATCGTCATCAGATGCGCGCCTTCGGCAAGCGGCTGCTGCCACGCATGGCCGGCGATCACGCCGCACAGGTGCGCCGCATCATAGAGCACCACGGCACCGATCTCGTCCGCGATGGCACGCACCTCCCTGATCGGGTGCGGGAACAGGTTGAGGCTCTGGCCGAGGGTGATGACTTTCGGTCGCAGGCGCAGCGCGTCCTCGCGCAGTGCATCCAGATCGACCGTGTAGCGATCGGCATCGAATGCCATCAGGTAAGGCTTGACGCCGTACATCCCGGCGGCGCCGTTGGCATGATGGCTGAAGTGGCCGCCAACCGTGGCGGACGGCACGAACACGGTGTCGCCCGGCCTGGCCACGGTCATGTACGCGTAAAGGTTCGCCAGTGCACCCGAAGCGACTCGAATCTCCGCATAGCGCGCGCCGAAGACCTGCGCCACCAGCTCGGCACACAGGACCTCGATTTTCTCGACGCCTTCCAGCCCCATTTCGTACTTGTCGCCGGGGTAGCCGAGGGACGGCCGCGAACCGACGCCGGCGGCCAGCAGCGCTTCGGCCTTCGGGTTGATGGCATTGGTGGCCGGGTTGAGGTTGAAGCAGTCGCGCTCGTGTATCACGCGATTTTCCTCGACGAAGGCGAGCAGATCACGCTCGTTCTGATCCGGGGCCTGGCTGGCAAAGCGTCTGACCAGCGACTGGATGTAGTTTTCGGGATCCCTGGGGACCCACGGGCGGGCTTCCAACATGACGATTTCCTTATCACTGGGGCCGCGTGAGCGCGGGAGAGCGGTCCCCGGGGTTGATCCGGTGCCTTTCGGAAATCATCGTAGGCGGTGAATATGCTCACGTATATTTATCGTTTTTGACGTAATACATTAGCAATTCTGGTGAATGACCTGTTTTTCCCCTGGGATGAATGCCATGGAAATCGGACGTCTTCGGGCGCTGCTGGAGCTGGCGCGGTGCGGCACCATGGCCGCCGCCGCGGAAGCGCTGTTCCTGACGCCCTCGGCTGTCTCGCAGCAAATCACCCAGCTCGAGGAGGAGGCCGGCGTCAAGCTCACGGAACGCATCGGCAGGGGCGTGCGGCTCACCCCGGCTGGCCAGGCGCTGGTGGGATACGCGGAGCGGGTCATGGTGGTGCTCGACGAAGCTCGCTCGGAGCTGGCGGTGCTGCGGCGCGAGATCGCCGGCGAGTTGCGCGTTGCCGCTTTCCCGTCGATCGCATCGGCCGTGCTGCCCGATACGGTCAAGGCCTTGCAGCGGGTCTTTCCGCGCCTCGAGATCATTCTTGACGAGATGGAGCCGATCGACGGGCTCGCGGCGCTGCGGTCCTGGCGCGCGGATATCGCGCTGATCGACGATCTCTCCATCGTCGTGGGCGACAAGCAGGAGAACGTCGGTGTCGTGCAACTGGCCGAGGACGTGCTGTACGTGGCACTTGCGGCCGATCACGCGTTGAGCAGAAGGCCGTCGCTGAGCGTCGCCGACCTGAGGCATGAAACCTGGGCAATCGATTCGACGTCGAGCGTATTTGGTGACTTCATCGCCGGCTTGTGCCGCCGCGCGGGCTACGAGCCACGGATCAACGCCAAGTGCGGCGGTTTCGAGATGGTCGGTGCGATGGTGGCTGCCGGCTGCTCGGTGTCGATCGTTCCCGGACTCCGGCGGGCGCGGCCGCTGGCCGGCGTCGCATGGGTCAAGCTGAAACCGGAAGTGCGCCGCAAGATCTATGTCGCCTATCGCCGCGGCGAGCGCAATCATCCTGCGATCAACGTATTCGTCGAGGAGATCGTCCGGACGGCGTCGAGCCTGCTCGGCTAGTACCCAATCGGCTCGCAAAACCGTCGGGCGCATTGCGCGCCCCTGTCGCCGGCGCTGGGAACTGGTGCCGCAGGCCGACGCTGACGCATCTCCGCATGAGACGTCCTTGCTCAAGCCCGTGAAAAGCCGCGCGATGACGGCGCACGCCACGCGCGGTGACGGGTTCGATACACGATTCGTGACCGTCGTGGCGAAGCGCGGCAGCCTGTCGCCACGCGCCGGCCATGGCGGAACTCACGCCTCCCGGTAGGTTCCTTTGGCCTTGGCCGTCTGCGTCGCCAGCGCATCCATCAGCGGCGGGCTCAGGCAATCGTAGGGCTCCAGCCCCTTGCTGCGCAGCGTGTCGCGCACGTCCGCCATCAACGACGGCGGCGTGCCGCTCTCGATGATCGACGACACGAACGCGGCGAAACCGGGCCCCTCCCAACCGGCATCCGGCGACAGTTCGGTATGGATGAAATCCAGGCCGTAAAACGCATGGTCGGTATTTTCGATGCGTCCGAACAGATGCGTGCCGCAGCCGGAGCACGCATGGCGCTGGATCAACGCCTTGTCGTCCACGACGTGCAGTTTCTCGCCATGTGCGGTCACGGTGACCTTGTCGCGCGGCACGACACCCACGACGGAAAACAGCGCGCCGGCCGGCTTCCAGCACTTCGTGCAGCCGCACGCGTGATTGAACGCGACCTGGGCATCGACCCGAACCTCGACCGGATCCTGCGTGCACAGGCAACGCAGCGTGCCGCCGGCGAACTGGGCGGCGCCCTTTTGAATGCCGCGATCGACGGCGGGATGAATGGCGACGGACATGGTCATCTCCTTTTTGGTGCTTCGGTGGTGAACGACGGTTCGGATCGACTTCCCTTCACGTATCGGATCGAGTGCGCCGTCGATGTCGGAAGGCGATTTCGCGCATGTCGCGAACGGCGCAGGAACCCGCGTCAATTCTGCGCCTTTTATGTCGCCTCTCAATCCTCGACAGAAACTGGGGGGGAGTATATGACGGATACTGGTGGGGAGTATACCCGGCGATTTCCCGATCCCGCGCTCAGCGTGCCGGGGCGCGCCGAACGTGTGCCGGATGAACGACGATGGTATGACGAAAGACATCGACGGGCCGGACACGCGGGAACGGCGTGCCGGCGCGGAGGCGGCATCATGACCGCCGGCTGCCCCGGGGTGCGGGACGCGCGAGGACATTCCGCCCGTCGGCGCACACGCGCTGGTGCGCTGCCGGAACGTCGAACGCCCGGGCCAGACCCGGGATCGCCGGGCCGCGCCGGCGATCCCGCTATTTCACGGGCGTGAGGATCGGCGCGCCCTTGTTCTTGATCAGGAACACGACGAACCTTGCCGGCTTCGTGCTGCTGGCGTTACGTCCGACCGTGTGCACGTCGTCGGGGCCTTCGTGGAAGGTGTCGCCGGCGTGGAGCGTGACCTCCTTGCCGCCGTTCAGGCCCATCACGATGCTGCCGTCGAGCACATAGACGAATGCGTGCGCGTCGTGACGATGCACGGGATCGACACTGCCGGGCGGATAATCCACGACGATCATCTGCGCCTCCTTGCCCGGATACTCGGGCAACGGCTCCGTGGTCAACTGCGTCACCCTGGCTTGCGGTGCCGCGGCGGCCGGCTGAACGGGCATCAGCAGCGACAGGGCAAGCGGTGCAAGCGCGAGCATGCTGCGTTTCATCAGTTTCTCCGAGAAACCCCGCCGTTTGCGGCGGGGAGGAAAGGAGCGCCGTCGACAGACGGCATTCCAAAGTTAAAATGACCGGCATGATTCTTGTCTACCGCTACCGCGTAAAGTCGCTTAACGGACTCCTGAACAAGCAGAGCCGTGCGGTGAACTACGTCTGGAACTTCTGCAATGACGCGCAGAAGCACGCGCTCAAGTGGAACAAAAAGTGGCCGACGGGTTTTGATCTGAACGTGCTGACCACCGGCAGCAGCAAGGAACTTGGCATCCATTCCGGCACGGTCAATGCGACGTGCGAGCAATACGCGAAGTCGCGCAGCCAGCGCCGTCGGCCCTACCTGCGCTATCGCGGCAGGAAATCGCTTGGCTGGGTGCCGCTGAAGGGCCGAGACCTGAAACGCGAGGGCGACGCGTTCCGCTTCGCCGGTAACACCTTCCGTGTGTTCAACAGCCGGCCGCTTCCCGACGGCAAGATCAAGGACGGCACCAACTTTGCGCAAGATGCACGCGGCAACTGGTTCCTGAATATCGTGATCGAGCTGCCCGATGTTCAGGCGCGCCCGATCCGTTCCGGCGTCGGCATTGATCTCGGCCTGAAAGACTTCGCCACACTTTCGACCGGCGAGAAGCTGCCCAATGACCCGTTCGGCCGTCGCGCGGCCGACAAGCTGGCGAAGGCGCAGCGGGCGCGCAAGCACAAGCGGCATATCGCGAAGCTGCACGCCAAGGTGGCGAATGCCCGCGCCGATTTCCAGCACAAGCTCGCGCTCGATCTGGTGCGGCGCTTCGATTACATCGCGGTCGGTAACGTGTCGGCCGTGAAGCTCGCCAGAACCAGGATGGCGAAGAGCGTCTATGACGCATCCTGGTCGTCCTTCCGGAACAAGCTTCATTACAAAGCGATCGCGCACGGAGTCACGTTCGAGGAAGTCGACGAAAGCGGTTCTACCCAGTCCTGTTCGGCGTGCGGGTCGACAGACAGCACGACGCGGCCGAAAGGTATCGCGGGACTGCGAGTAAGAGCGTGGGCCTGCAGTGACTGTGGTGTCGTGCATGATCGAGATACCAATGCTGCGCTGAACATTCTCCGATGCGGACGTGCATCGCCAGGTGTGGGAATCCGCCGCCTTTAGGCGGCGGAGGACGTCAAGTCGTTACTCCAGGTTGGCCTTGTCGAGCCCGAACATCTTGTCGAACGAGCCGGGCGCGATGCGGAACGCGACATTCAGCCGGTTCCAGCTGTTGATCGCACCGACGAGGAAGGTGAGATCCGACAGCTCCTGCTCCGAATAGTGGGCCCGCACGCGTTCGTAGATATCGTCCGGCACGCCGTGCGACGAGAGCTGCGTCAGTGCTTCGGTCCATTCCAGCGCGGCGCGCTCGCGCGGCGAAAACAGCGGCGACTCGCGCCAGACCACGACGTGATGCATGCGCAGTTCGCGCTCGCCGTGGATCCTGGCCGTCTTGATGTGCATGTCGACGCAGAACGCGCAGCCGTTGAGCTGCGACGCCCGAATCTCGACGAGCTCGCGAACCGGCACCTCGATCGTCGTCTTTTGAAACAACCCGTCGAGCTCGACGAGTTTCCTGGTCAGTTCCGGCGATTGCTGAAAGTAGTTGATACGTTGCGTCATGATCCGTTCTCCTGATCTGTGGAAGCGGTACTACCGGTGCTGCGCATGGCGATACATCGCACGACCGGCCTGGCAATCATCGTAATCGCGTGTCTCGCGGCCCAGTAGTGCCCGGTACGTGCGCACTCTGTTGCCGCTTCGGCACCAATCATCCGTCACGCCGACACGGCGACGACACTGAGGATTCCCTGTCGCGCCATCTTCGTATAGGGACACAGGCGCTCCGTGTCGCGGACCAGACGTTCCGCGACCTGCAGGTCCACACCCGGCATGCGGGCGGTGACGTTGGCGGTCAGCGCATATCCGCCATCCACCGGATCGCGACCGAACGACACTTCGACCGCCACGGTTGTTTCCCGCATGTCGATCCGTTCGCGCTGCGCCAGCAGGCTCAGCGCACCGTGGAAGCACGCGGCATAGCCGGCTGCGAAAAGCTGTTCCGGATTGGTGCCGCCGCCCGGACCGCCCAGTTCGGTGGGCAACCGCAAATCAAGGACGAGACAACCGTCGTCGGATCTCGCAACACCCGATGCACGGCCGTGCCCGGATTCACCTCCGGAGACCGTGACCGTGGTCGTGTAGAGCGCGGCGAATTCCCGCCCGCGGTATTTGTCGAGCAGTGTCTGCGACGGAGGTTGCAACCTCTCGTTCTCCATATGCCTCCCGGTTGTTTGTACTGGTCAACGCGAGCGTCTCGAACCCTGGGTATCGGGCGGTGCGTTGTTTTTCGAAGCGAATCAGTGCAATGGCGCGGCTCCTGGCTGCAAGTCGATCCCCATGACCTCCATCCGACGGATGGGCCAAACGCTCTTGCATGCTAGGCAAACACGCGTCGCCGCACCAGATCGTCTCGGGATGCATGGTGTTGCCTGCTCCGCACCAATGCGGCGAGACCGGAGCGCGACCGGGCGCATCGCGCTCTCGACGAATGCGGTGACGCAGCGGATTGGTGCCAATGAGGAACGGCAAAGTGTTCCGATACAGGTCTACCTGCGCGTGCGGCCCGCTCATAGTATTAAGGCACGGCAATGCGTCTGATCAGGTCTGCAAACGAGTCATCGACTTCGATAGCGCTCGACGCACTTGCCCTGATTCGTGATTTTCCGCCGCCGATGAAGCGCCACGAATGCAACGGCGATCGCTCCCGAAAGACGGACTTCGGGCGGGAGCGGCTTTGCCTGCGATCCGGAAGACCACGACCGACACTTCGACTTGCGCGTGCAAGCGACCCATCAGCGACGCGGAATGCAACGCACATACGAAATCGGAGGCTTGCGATGGAAACGTTGAATATCGATTGGCTGACGAATTCGCAGGCGGCGCCGCGAGCGGATTCCGGCATCGAAGCAGGTGCCCATCTCGTCAGTGAGCGGGAAGGGTATGCGCACCACGGAATCTACGCGGGAAACGGCCTGGTTATCCACTATGGCGGCTTTCATCGTTCCGCCAGACGGTGCCCGGTGGAATGCGTTCCGTTATGTCGCTTCGCGGCGAACAAGGGCGTCCGTGTTCAGCCGGAACCGGATGCCGTTTATACCGGCATGACCGTCGTCGAGCGGGCCAGGTCGCGCCTCGGTGAAGACCGGTACCGGCTTCTGACGAACAACTGCGAACACTTCTGTACCTGGTGCGTGCGGGGTGTCGGGCGCAGTGAGCAGGTACGCCGCGGCTTGAGGAATCCGTGGATGGGTATCACGACACTGTTCGCGCTCGCGACCGAGGTGCTGGCTTGTTGCGCACGCGCGGCATTGCGTCGTCGCGATCGAATGCCCCCGGACCGTGCCGCGCACGTGCGGATACCGGACCGAACCCGAATGGCGATTTTTCTGCAAACGACTGTGTTGGCCTACTACGTGACGAGACGAGCAATGAACATTTTTTCAAGCGCCGGGCGACACGCGTCGCACGTGTTCAAGGCGGGTGTGCCGGCGATCGTCGCGGCCGGTTTGTCGGCGTGCGTGAATTACGCCGGCATTCATGGCAATGCGACGATGACTGATCCGCAGCAGTATGTGACACAACAGAGTCTTCCGTCCGAGCAAGGTCACTGGCCTACCGCCGATTGGGCCGATCAGTTCGGCGATGGCCAACTGAAGGCGCTGATCGACGAGGCGCTGAGAAGTAGCCCGACGCTCGATCAGGCACGCGCGCGCGTGGCAGCCGCGCAGGCCTATAGCGAATCCGCGCGGGCGGGAACGATGCCGCGCGTCGACGCCAGCTACACGCTCACACGCCAGCAATTTTCAGGAACGGCGCTCGTTCCGCCGCCGTATGGCGGGTCATGGCAGACCGAGAACCGGGGCATCCTCGGTGCTTCGTATGAACTCGATCTCTGGGGCAAGAAGCGCGAGGCGTTGAAGGCGTCGGTATCCAGGCTTCAGGCGAGCCGCGTCGACGAGGAAGCGGTCCGGCTGACGCTCACGACTTCGATCGCACGCACCTATAACCAGCTTGCACGGCTCTACCTGTTGCATGACATCGCGAAACAGGAGATCGATCGGCGCGAGCAGATCGATCGAATCACCGCCAGCCGTATCGCGACGGGGCTCGACACGCAAGTCGAGCGGGAGACCGCACGCTCGAATCTCGCGACGAGCCACGCGGCGATGAAATCGCTCGACGGCCAGATTCTCGCGACGCGCTATGAAATCGCCGCGCTGCTCGGCGCCGGTCCCGATCGCGGCCTGCAGATCGCGCGACCGGTGCTCGGCATGGGCGACGACGTTCGCCTGCCCGACAATCTGCCCGCGGATCTCGTCAGCCGGCGTCCCGACATCGTGGCAGCCCGGTGGAGCGTCGATGCGATCGCGCACGACGTGAAGGAAGCGAAGGCCGAGTTCTATCCCGACATCAACCTGAGCGCCGCGATCGGGCTCGACGCGTTCGGCTTCGGGCGCTTCCTGACGGCGGCGAGCCGCACGGCATCCGTCGGCCCGGCCATCCACCTGCCGATCTTCGACGCCGGTGAGCTTCGCGCGCAACTGAAGGGGCGCTATGCCGATTTCGATAGCGCAGTCGCAACCTATAACCAGACGCTCGTGACCGCGTTGAGCGACGTGGCCACGCAAATCGCCGGCGTGCGCTCGGCGGATGCGCAACTGGTCGATGCGCAGACTGCGCGGCAAGCCGCATTGAAAGCCGCCGGACTGGCGCTCACGCAGTACAAGGCCGGCCTCACCAATCAACTGACCGTGTTGAACGCCGACGTCAACGCGCTTTCCGCCGATCAGCGCGTCGCGAATCTGCGCATGACTCGCCGTGATCGGCAGATCGCGCTTGCGTCCGCGCTGGGCGGCGGCTTCGCCGACACGTCGTTCGCGGACGCCGGGGCCGCGGCTCGCGCCAAAGGGCCCGTAGCCGACACGCCTGCCGTCGCCGCGCGCTGAGCGGTTATCCATCGAATCTGCCTGGAGAATTGAAATGAGCGAAATCAACCCGCCGGTTCGCAAGCCGGTCGATGCCGCCCGCGTGAGTCACGATCCGTCGCCGTCGGGGGGCGGAGAGGTCGCAAGCGAACCGGCTACGCGGAGGCGCGGGCCGCTGTTGGCGCTGCTCGGCGTGGCAGTCGTCGCGTCGTCGATCGCGTATGGCATGTACTACCTGACGTACGCGCGCTACCACGAGTCCACCGACGACGCATACGTCAGCGGCAACCTCGTGCAACTGACGCCACAGGTGGCGGGTACCGTCGTCGCCGTGAATGCCGACGATACGCAGATCGTGAACGCGGGCGCCGCTGTTGTCACACTCGACAATGCGGATGCGAAGGTCGCACTCGGCAACGCCGAAGCGACACTGGGTCAGATCGTGCGGCAGGTGAGCAGTCTTTACGTGAACAACGATCTGTATGCCGCGAACGTCGCCCAGAAGCAGTCCGATCTGGCCCGCGCGCAGGACGATCTGCGCCGCCGCCAGGCCGTTGCCGACACGGGTGCCGTGTCGGCCGAAGACATCGCGCACGCGCGCGACACCGTGGCGGCCGCGCGGGCGGCGCTCGATGCCGCTCGTCAACAGGCGGAAGCCAACCGCGCACTGACCGGCCGCACGACGATCGACCAGCATCCGAACGTGCAAGCCGCCGCGTCGAAGGTGCGCGATGCGTATCTTGCCTACGCGCGCAACGTATTGCCCGCGCCGGTCACGGGCTATGTGGCGAAGCGTTCGGTCCAGGTCGGCCAGCGCGTGTCGCCCGGTACGCCGTTGATGGCGATCGTTCCGCTCGACGGTGTATGGGTCGACGCGAACTTCAAGGAAATCCAGTTGCGCGGCATGCGCATCGGTCAGCCCGTCACGCTGACGGCCGATGTGTACGGCGGCAAGGTCAAGTACCACGGCCGCGTCGTCGGCTTCTCGGCGGGCACGGGCAGCGCCTTCGCGAGCTTGCCGGCGCAGAACGCGACGGGCAACTGGATCAAGATCGTTCAGCGCCTGCCCGCGCGCATCCAGCTCGACCGGAAGGAACTCGAAGCGCATCCGCTGCGGATCGGCCTGTCGATGGAGGTCGATGTGGATACGCGCGACGACACGGGCCCGCAGCTCGGCGCGGCAACGAACACGTCGTATCGCACCGACGTGTTTGCCGAATACGGCGCACGGGCCGATGCCGAGATCGAGAAGATCATTGCGCGAAACGTTGTCGTCGAGCATGCGGGGGCGACGGGGCCTGTCGGATCGCCGACGGCTTCCGTCAAGCGCGACGCAAGCGCCGTGCGCGACACGACGCAGCGCGCAAGCTGAACCGTCGACCCGGTGCGCGTCGTCGCGTGTCGGTCGATCCAATCGTCTGACTGGCCGGATCGATACGCCGGCATGGTCGATACCTTCAGAGTGAAAGCGAGATGAATGCCTCAACGCAACCTGCACCGCCACCGCTGACGGGCGGAAAGCTGGTCCTTGCGACCATCGCCGTCGCGCTCGCGACGTTCATGAACGTGCTCGATTCATCCATTGCGAACGTCGCGATTCCGACGATCTCGGGAAACCTCGGCGTCTCCGTCGACGAAGGCACGTGGGTGATCACACTGTTCGCGGCGGCCAATGCCGTCGCGATTCCGTTGACGGGCTGGCTCACGCAGCGCGTCGGCCAGATCCGGCTGTTCGTGGCCGCCATCGTGCTGTTCGTGTTTTCGTCGTGGTTGTGCGGCGTCGCGCCGAACCTGCTCGTGCTGCTCGCCGCGCGGGTATTGCAGGGCGTCGTCGCGGGGCCGCTGATTCCGCTTTCCCAAGCGATCCTGCTGGGTTCGTATTCGAAGGAGAAAAGCTCGACCGCGCTCGCGCTCTGGTCGATGACCGCGACGGTCGGCCCGATCGCGGGGCCCGCGCTGGGCGGCTGGATCACCGACAGCTACAGCTGGTCGTGGATCTTTTACATCAACATTCCCGTCGGCCTGTTCGCGGCCGCCGTGACGTGGATGATCTATCGCGACCGCGAGACGCCGGTGCGCAAGCTTCCCATCGACAAGGTCGGGCTGATGTCGCTCATCGTGTGGGTCGCGACACTGCAGATCATGCTCGACAAGGGCAAGGATCTCGACTGGTTCAATTCGCCCGTGATCTGCGCGCTTGCCGTCATCGCCGCCATCAGCTTCCTGTTCTTCCTGATCTGGGAATTCACGGAGAAGAACCCGATCGTCGATATCCGCCTCTTCGCGGTGCGCAATTTCCGTGGCGGCACGATCGCGATTTCGGTCGCGTACGCGGTGTTCTTCTCGAACCTCGTGATCCTGCCGCAGTGGATTCAGGGCTATCTCGGCTATCGATCGGTGGACGCCGGGCTCGTCACGGCGCCGCTCGGGATCTTCGCCGTGCTGTTGGCACCGATGATGGCGAAGATCATGCCGAAGTCCGACGCGCGGGTGCTTGCGACGCTGGCCTTCCTCGGGTTTGCGGGCGTGTTCTTCATGCGCTCGCAATACACGACCAGCGTCGATCCGTATACCCTGGTGCTGCCGACACTGCTGCAAGGCATTCCCATGGCGCTCTTTTTTACGCCGCTTACCGCGATCATCCTGTCGGGGCTGACGCCTGACAGGATTCCGGCGGCCGCCGGCCTGTCCAACTTCGTGCGCGTGTTCGCGGGCGGTGTCGGCACGTCGTTGATCGCGACGGGATGGAACGACCGGACGATCCTTCATCATGCCCGGCTCGCCGAGCAGTCGAGCATGAGTAACCCCGCCTACACGAGCGCCATCGCGCAGATCCACGCGACGCTCGGCGGCGGGATGGATCAGGCCACCGCCTTTTTCGAACGTTCGCTCAATGCGCAGGCCGCGATGCTCGCGCTGAACGATCTCTTCTGGCTGTCGTCGATCATCTTCATCGTGATCGTCCCGCTGGTCTGGCTCACCAAGCCGGGCAAGGGTGGTGGCGGCATGGCCGGCGGCGCGCACTGAACGAGGCCGCTTCGAAGCGCGCGGGGTTGGATCGCACGCTTTGCCTCCGCTGTTATCAGCGGTATCAGGCTGGACCGGACCCGGCAGACAGCGTCAGATCGTCTGACTCGGTTCGGCCAGAAGCCGCCGGTCGCCATGACCGTCACTTGGTCATTCAAGCGGCCGTTTTGTGCGGGTTAGCTGACGTCCTTGCTGTGGCCATTGCGGTCTTTACCGCCGAGTCACCCGTCTTATCGGACAGGGGCGCCGTCATCGCATGGTTCCTGTCAGCCTTCTCCTTTGCACCCTGAAGCTCGACTCGCGGCTATCGTGAGACCTGGGACCCGCATCTGGTTCAGTGGACCTTGTAAGTTCCCGAATCCGGTCTATGCTACTCGGAGCAAGTCGCCGACGAATTCACGATTAAAGGACCTCGGTATGCTGACTGCAGAATGGTATTGCACATGTTGCCGTCGCATGGTCCTCGTCGCAGCCTGTATTCTCCTCGTCTCGCTAGCGCATACCGGATATGCGCAGGTTGCGCGCATGGAAGTCATCCCGTTTGAGTCACTCACATTAACAGACCAGGATTTCCTGGTCGGCCGCGAGGATGGCAAGCCCGTCACCATCGCTGGCGAACTGCGTCTGCCTCGCTCGGGCAATGAGCGGTTTCCACTTGTCATCCTGCTGCACGGTTCAGGCGGCGTCGGCAATTATGTTCTGGATTGGGAGCACGAGTTTCTTGCGTTGGGCGTTGCCACCTTCGTCATTGACAGCTTCACGGCCCGCGGCATCGTCAGTGTGAACGACGACCAGTCCCAACTCGGTCGCTTGGCGCAAACCGAGGATGCTTACCGAGCGCTCGCACTGCTGGCCAAGCATCCAAGAATTGACCCCAGCCGAGTAATGCTGATGGGTCTTTCCCGGGGCGGTCAAAATGCGCTTTACGCGAGCCTGACGCGTTTTCAGCGGATGCATGCTGATGCGTCGGGCGCACATTTCGCGGCCTATGTTGCTTTCTATCCAGATTGCAGCTACGCCTACCGAGACGACGAAGACATTGCGTCTCAGCCAGTGCGCGTGTTTCACGGTACTGACGACAATTACGCCCCTGTTGCGTCATGTCGAGCATATGTCGAGCGGTTAAAAGCCAAAGGCAAAGACATTCGCCTGATGGAATATCCCGGCGCCAGTCATGTTTTCGACGGACGCGCGCTCAAGCCGCCGGTGAAGTTGCGGCAAGCCCAGACAATGCGCAATTGCCAATGGGAGGAAGGTGACAACGGCCAGATTTTCAATGCGAAGACCAACCAGCCTTTCTCATATAACGACCCCTGTGTCGAACGTGGCGCCACTATCGCGTATGACGAGACGGCAGCGAAGGCAGCCCGACAGGCGGTGGCGGAACTTGTTGCCGCCACACTCAAACCGGCACGCCCGCCGAACTAGTTCTGTAACGATGACATGGGGGGAGCGACTGCGAGGCGGCTAAATGACGTCCGCTAAAGACACCAGACTTCGATACACCGGCTGAGCGATTTCATCAATCTGTTGCAGCGACGGGTTGAATCCGCAGTCGATCACGGCCCTTCATGAGGTGACGTCCAGGCAATCTCGGCCCCGACCTGATGCTGACCGAGAGATCAGGTCTGGACATGACACATGTCAGCCGATTGCCGCGTCGTTCATTGCGATCATCGGCTCGACGTCGAAGCCCGCGGCGCGCCATGCATCGATGCCGCCCGCAAGCGGCAACGCCAGCTTGATGCCGGACAGCCGTAATTGCCTGGCCACCGACACCGCGGACACTTCGTTCGGGCACGCGCAATAGATGACGAGTGTCCGGTTCGTTCCATGGCGCTCCATGATCTGCCGGGTCTTTCGTTCATCGCCAATTACCGCGCCCGGAATGACGAATGGATCGAGCGTCCTTCGCTCGGCGGAGCGAATATCGATCACGATCGGCCGCGGATTATTCGCGAGCAGTGCATGCAATTCGCCGGCGCTGATTCGTGCATTACCGAGCGCGTTTGCCAACATCAGCCTGCGGCAGTAGCGGTACAGGGCATACAGCACCGGAACCATGCCGGCGAAGATGAGCGCACGCCAGCCAAGACGGGCGACAAACGCGAAAATCACGTCGATCTGCGAAGCGAATAGTGTGCCGATCGCCAGTCCGATCGATGCCCACAGTGCAAGGCCCGCACAATCGTGCAACACAAACGAGCGCAACCTGACGGCCATCGCACCGCATAGCGGAACGGCAACGAGCGACAGGCCGGGAACGAATCTCGCAACGATGAGCACGCGAACGCCCCAGCGCCCGAAAAACCGCTCTGTCGTCCTGACGCACGCTTTACGCGACTGCGACAGCTTGCAGACGGTATGAAGCGTGCGCTTGCCGTACCGCTTGCCGCCCTGATACCAGACCAGGTCGCCGAGAAAGCCGCCAATCACGGCGGCGCCCAGTATCGTCGAGAAATGCAGCAACGTCGACGACGCGACATGCGTAACGAGCGCAACGCCTGCCCCGACCGTGATCAACGTCGGTATCGCAGGCAGAGGCAAGCCGAGCGAAGACCCGAGCACATTCAGGAATACGACCAACGTGCCGTACCGCGCAATCATTTCATGCGACATCATGGTGTTCTCCTTGCGGCTCGCACTGTCATGTTCACGGAAGGCGTCGCCACGCATTAATTGGCGACGGACGGCTCTTGCTCCGGCGAGTGTTTCGCTGCCGGCAAAGCGTCCGTGCCCCGGCCGCCCGTTTCGTTGACGTCCTGCCGATAGCGGTGCACGTCCCGCGTGACGAAGCCGATTTCGCGGCTCGGGATATCGAACCAGTCGGGATGGCCGAACGATCGCCGAATATCCTCGAGGCCGCTCGCCCAATGCTCGCGCATCGTGTCCTTGCTGAATTCATAGTCCTTGTAGTGCCCCTCGAACGTCTTGTTCTTGTAGATCAGGTGCACGACGTTCACCGCGCTGCCATCGGCCGTCTTCTGCGCCTCCCGCAACAACGGGTGTGCAAGCCGCACGTGTTCGGGAATATGCTCGAGCAGCGCCTTGATCATCTGCGCATGCTTCTGGTTCTGCGACATGAACGCGGTGATGGCGCGTGTGCGGCTTGAATACTGAATGTCCTTGGTGCGCTCGCTGACATCGAGGAAATCGCCCGGCAACTTGCCGCGTGAGCTCCACAGATCGATCTGGAACACGAGCGTGTCCTTGTGCTGGCTTTCCCGGATGATCTCGGTCAGCGGCGTGTTGGAAACCAGTCCGCCGTCCCAGTAGAACTCGCCATCGATCTCGACGGCCGGAAAACCCGGCGGCAGCGCCCCGGAGGCAATGAAATGTTCCGGCTCGAGACGCATTTTGGTGTTGTCGAAATAGACGAGATTGCCGGTCCGAACATTGACCGCGCCGACGGATACGCGAATATTTCCGTCATTGATGCGATCGAAGTCTGCGTACCGCAACAGCGTTTCACGCAACGCCGACGTGTCGTAATAGCTGACCTGATCGGGGCGCTTCCTGCCGAACCCGGTGAAGGACACATGCGAGCGCGGGGAGAAGAATCCGTCCTGGCCTTCCATCAACGTGCGCGTGGCGGCCCATGCGCTCGACCACCTGCGTCCCATGTCTTCCAGCCCGGACCACGCCGACATGTAATTGCCGAAGTGCGAGAGCGGATCGGTCGGCTGACTGATGGTGTTCCAGAAGCCACGCAGTGCTTCCGTTCGATCCGCGGGCGCGTTGCCGGCGATGATCGCCGTGTTCAGCGCACCGATCGATACACCGGCGATTCGCGTCGGTTCCACGCCGACCTCGGCCATGCCCTCGTATACACCGGCCTGGTATGAGCCGAGTGCGCCGCCGCCCTGCAGCACGAGCCCGATTTCGTCATAGGCGGGGAGCTTGATGCGATGAGGCTGCTTCAGCTTGTTACGCTGGCTCGAATACATGGCGTTCTCCTTACTGCATGAACCAGCCGTGGCTGACGACGATCGATTGCCCGGTAAGCGCGTTCGACTCGAAGCCGGCCAGGAAGGCAACCGTGTTCGCGACATCGGCCAGCGACGTGAATTCGCCGTCGACCGTCTCCTTCAGCATCACGTCGCTTACGACCTGCTGCTCGGAGATCCCGAGGGCCTTCGCCTGCTCGGGGATCTGCTTGTCGACCAGCGGGGTGCGGACGAAACCCGGGCACACGACATTGGCACGCACGCCACGCGGGCCGCCTTCTTTCGCGACCACCCGCGCGAGACCGAGCAACCCGTGTTTCGCGGTCACATAGGCGGACTTGAGGGGCGAGGCCTCGTGCGAATGCACCGAGCCCATGTAGATCACCGTGCCCCCCTTGTTCGATGCATACATATGCCTGATGGCGGCCCGGGTCGTCAGGAACGCACCATCGAGGTGGATGGCCAGCATCTTCTTCCAGTCGGAAAATGCGTAATCCTCGATCCGGTTGACGATCTGGATGCCTGCGTTCGACACGAGCACGTCGATTCCGCCCAGCCGGCTTATCGTTTCGGTCAGTCCCGCGTCAACGGCTTCCTCGCTGGTGACGTCCATGGCGATCGCCAACGCCTTTCCGCCGTTGGCGACGATGTCGTCAGCAACCTTTCGTGCGGCCGCGAGATTCAGATCCGCGATGACGACCGTCGCGCCGTCCGTCGCGAGCTTGCGCGCGCACACCTCGCCGATACCGCTCGCCGCGCCCGTCACGAGCGCGATCTTGTCATTCAGTGCCATATGTCCTCCGGGAGCTTATTGGTTGACTGCGAGTTTCAGCGACTCGGCCGGGGCGAGATAGTCATACGCCACTTCGCCGATATCGAGCGTGAGATTTGCAATGACGTGGCGTGCGCCGATCACCTGGCGAACCGGCAGATCGGCGACCGATGCGAGTGCATGGGGATGCAGCTCGAGCGCGGCGGGCCCCTCCCATGCGCCGATCACGTCGACATCGCGCAGGAAGAAGCGCACGAGCTCGCAAATGCGGGCCGAGCCGTCGACGTGCGGAATGACCTTGAGCAGGTAGTTGGGCGTGTCGGCGAGCTTGCGGCGCTCGGCCGCCGTGTCGAGGGCGCGATACTTGTAGCCCATCGTTCCGGTGGCGATGCGCTGCGTGCCGTAGTCGAGCGTGCCGAGCAGCGTGTCCTTGCCATCGACGCAGAGCTTCGGCGACGCCAGCTTCTTGGGAAATCCCCAGATCTCGCGTCCGGCTGCGATCGGGCCTTCGTCGTCGAGATACATCGCGTGCGTGAAATTGGCTCGATTGCCGTCCTCGTCGAGAACGGAGATCACCTGGCCGCTCTCCGTGTAGTCACCGAATCCTGACGAATCCGGCATGCGGATGAATTCGTAGTGGACGATGGCATGGTCGACCGTCAGCGGTTCCGGAACGACGGCCCGGAGCGCATCCCTGTCCGTCTCGTACGAAATGATGAAGTACTCCCGATTGATGAAGCGGAAGGGCGGACGCGGATACGCCGGGTTATGCACGGGCATCGCGAAGGCGTTGTTGCGGATGTCTTGTTCAGTCACGGATCGTTCCTCGATTGGTGAAGTGCTGTGTCACACCCATCGCGACAGCCTCGGCTGACGCGGCCAATGACGGGCGAAGGCGCTACGCGGCGCAGACTTGCCGCGCGCGCTCGCACGCTTCTGTTGCGGTGTCGTGTTGTTTCCGGATGCATCCGGCAGCGTGGACTGCCACCGACATCGCCAAGCGTAGGCGATGTGGCCGTGAGGCAGTAGCGTCGCAATGGACCTCATCATGTTGTCTTGGCGACAACAATCGACGACAGGAGGGGGGCAGCAATGATCGGGGTTCGGCAATCCGGTGCCGCTCGAACGACAACATCGGTAGTCGGCGGTACGGTACGTCGTCCCTGCGGGCCGGCAATGGACCGGCCGTCGCCGAGGGCGACGTCGACGCCAAGGGGGGCGCATGCCTCTCCACCGCCGCCGGCCGCGTCTGCAATGCACCTGCCCGCCAGATGCCACGAAGCCGCGGCGGGCCGATACCGGCCAGGAAGACTCAGGATTCGCTATAGCGCAATGACGGTGTGGCTCGACGACCCGACGGCATGCTCTCCGAGCATCGCTTTCAGATCTCGCTCGATCGTGCCGCACAGCGTCGAAATCGGAACGTCGTTCGCGCCGCCTTCGAACGGATTCTCCGTGCTTTCGCCGACCTGGTCGAGCGACGTATACATCCACGACACCGCGACACTGCATGGCACCACCAGCCAGACCATGTTGCCGTGCATGAAGCCGCTCACGCTATCGTTCAGCCGGTCGAATTCGTTCAGAAGACCGAACGGAAGGGACAGGCAGAAAAATCGGACGAACAGGGAACTGACAGTCGCGTACTGACGCGGATAGGGGAAATTCTTGAACCGTTCGGATCGCGACTGGAGATCGATGAAGTCGCCAATGGTTTTATGAAGTTCCATGTAGAAATTCGAATTCAGATGGCCGGCCACGTGAAGCATCTTGAGCGAAGTGCCTTGCAGGCCCAGCACGAATGTCGTGATGGAAGCGGAGGAGAGCGCCTGTTCCGCTTCAGAGGGGGACAAGTATTTTGGCAATAATTCCTTGATGTCTTTTTCCCATTCCGGCACGCGATAGAAGCGACGATACTCCGCGTTGTAGCGCTTGTTCGTGCTTTCCCAGATGCGAGGGCGGCGCAGCTCGTATCTCAGCGCGGTCAACCAGGCGAGGTGTCGATAGACCAGCTTTCGGGCAATCTCTTCGTCCGTCACGAAGTCGCGCGCGATTTGCCCCCAGCGGCGGCTTTTGCTCAGGATATCGGTCCAGATTTCCAGCGCGTCCATTGCCCGGTTGTACGTCTGGACATTCTTGAAGCCGACGATGAACGACGTCGCGGTTCCGAGGAGCGCGACGATCGTCAGGGGGATCGACAGCCATGTGACGGAAAAGAACTTATACAGCACAACCGGAACGGAACCGAAAACGAGCAGCTCGTAAATTTTCCAGCGAGTCCAGATCAGAAATTCCGATAGTTTGTAGGATTTCCCGAGATGCATTTTATTTGCCTCGTCGATAACTCAGGTGGGTGACGAACAGGGCGCTTGGGTCACGCGCGATCTTGCGTCACGCATCATGCCTGCGATCGAATCGGCCGGGACGTGATCGATTGGTGTCGAAGAGGCAACATCGTGAGCACACGTGCGGATCTACTGCGCAATGCTGCGTCAACCTACGATGACTTCGCGCGACGACGTTTTCGTTTTGCCTGTCTGGCTTGTAGCTGGCATCCGTCGACATCGCAATTTTCCAACCGAGGGCAATCATCATGTCGCAGAAGATACTGATAGTGGGTGCCGGTTTCGCCGGCGTGTGGGGCGCACTGGGCGCAGCTCGCGTGCTGGATGGCGCCGGTGTGACGAGCAGCGACGTTGAAATCACGCTGATCTCACCGAAACCGGAATTGCAGATCCGGCCGCGGTTGTACGAAAGCGAACCGCAGCGAATGGCCGCGCCGCTGCTGCCGCTGCTCGACGCCGTCGGCGTGAAATTTCTCGAGGGTAGTGTCGACAAGATTGCGGTTCAGGAGAAGACGGTGAGTGTGACTTGCGCCAGCGGCCAAAAGCGTTTGCTCGCGTATGACAGGCTGTTGTTGACCAGCGGCAGCAAGTTGAGCAGGCCGCCGTTGCCGGGGCTGGCGGAGCACGCATTCTCGGTCGATCGTATCGAGGATGCGGTCGTGCTCGATGAGCACTTCGCGGCGCTGGCGAAACTGCCGGATTCGCCGGCACGCAATACCGTCGCAGTGGTTGGCTGCGGCTTTACGGGTATCGAGGTCGCCACCGAGTTGCCCAAGCGATTGCGCGAGCGGTTCGGTCCGGACGCGGCAATTCGCGTTGTCGTGATCGGCGCGCAGGCCGACATCGGCCCCGATCTCGGCCCCAATCCTCGGCCTTACGTCGCTGAAGCCTTCGACTCGCAGGGCATCGAGACCGTACTCGGATCTCGCGTCGTGTCGGTAGGGGCGGACGGCGTTCGCACCGCGTCGGGCACGCATATCGAAGCCATGACCGTGATCTGGGCAGGCGGCATGCATGCCAGCCCGCTGACGGCGCAAGTCTCCTCGCATCTCGACCCGCTCGGACGTGTCGAGGTCACGCCTGACCTGCGTGTTGCCGAAGCGCCGCACGTGTTCGTGGCGGGCGATGTGGCACGAGCGCGGAGCGATGACGAAGGGCACCATGCATTGATGTCGTGCCAGCACGCTATCGTGATGGGGCAATTCGGCGGGCACAACGTCGCCGCGGATCTGATCGGCGTGCCGACGCTGACGTACACGCAGCCGTTCTATGCGACATGCGTCGACCTCGGCGAATGGGGCGCTGTCTACTCGGAAGGCTGGGACCGTGAGATCAAGCTGACGCATGCGGAAGGAAAGGCGCGCAAGCAAATGATCAACACGCAGTGGATCTATCCGCCGGCGCCGAATCGCGCCGAGGCGCTGGCAGCAGGCAATCCGCAGGCCTCCTTCGACTGACCTGTCGGCGCCCCTGCAGGTGTCGCGCGATGCGCGACGGGGGCAGTCGCGCACGCGGCGGCGGCACCGAACCCTATCGACGGGTACGACGTCGCTGCCGCGCGACAGGCGGTGAGTCAGTCAACGACGGTCACGATATTGACGGTGCCTTGTCTGGCCATCTTTGCATACGGACACAAGCGCTCCGCGGTTCGAACCATCTCTTCCGCGATGTTGCGATCGATACCGGGCATCCGGACCCGGACATCGACAAGCAATGCATAGCCTCCGTCCATGGGATCGCGACCGAACGAAACCTGCACCTCCACGACCGTATCGTTGATCTCCATTTCGGCGCGTTTCTCGAGCAGGTTCAGCGCACCGTGGAAGCACGCGGCGAAGCCCGCCGCGAACAACTGCTCAGGATTGGTTCCGTTGCCGGGCCCGCCGAACTCGGTGGGCAGGCGCAGATCGACGGCGAGATTTCCATCGTCCGAGCGGACCACGCCGGATGCGCGGCCGTGTCCTGTCTCGCCACCGGTCACGGTGACGCTCGTTGTATAAAGAGGCTGAAAATCCCGGCCACGATACCTGTCGAGGAGGGAGAGCGAAGGGGCCTGAAGCTTCTTGTCATCCATGATGCACGCTCGAGTTCTACGATGCGCTCCGACCCTCGGCCATTCATTCGTCGAAGCGTCTTGCGACGGGGGGCTGCACAGCCCGGGCAGAGGGCGTCTTCAAGCAATGAGGGGGAAACGAACGATCGTGTGAAGAATGCGACGATCTTCCGGTGCGGCCCGATGCTGGTTCGTCTACGGGAGAAAGACGCCTCCATGCTAGAGGAGCACAAATGGCGCCGGTATGGTCGTCCAGGGCGATTGTATGTTTCCCGTTGGACACCAATCCGGACTCAGGCACGATGGCCGCCGCGACGCATTCCCGCGCGTCGCCCGGCGGCGCTGGTTGGCGGTGCGCACTGGCGCACGCAGTTGCGGCGTGCCGCGCGTCAGCGGTCCAGGCAGGCCCGCAGCGTTTGCGCGAGACGGTGCGCTTCGTCGGCATCGGCGATGTTCGCGAACCCGATGATGAGGCCGCGCGGCGTTTGCGGTGTGAGGTTGTTCGTATACCAGATCGAAAGCGGCAGGACCGCGAGTCCCGCGTCGCGGGCGCGCGCCGCGACGGCGACGTCGTCGACCGGCCCTCCGGGCCCGTCAGCAAACCTCACGGCGAACTGGATGCCGCCAGGCGGCAATTCGACGATCAGCCGCGCGCCGAACGCCTGCCGCAATGCGTGCACGATCAGCATGCGTCGTTCGCCGTACAGCGTACGCATCCGCTTCAGATGCCGGGCAAAGTGCCCCTGCTCGATGAAGTCCGCCAGGGCCGCCTGCAACAGGGTCGGCGAGCCGGCATTCATGCTGCATGCCACGCGTTCGACGCGCTCCACCGCGCGCTCCGGCACGACCGTGTACGCGAGCCGCAAGCCGGGGTACATCGCCTTGCTGAAGGTACTGCAATAGATGACGCGATCCCGCCGGTCGAGATTCTTCAGCGCCTGCAGCGGGCGGCCGACATAGCGAAACTCGCTGTCGTAGTCGTCCTCGACGATCCAGCCCGACGTTTTTTCGGCCCAATCCAGCAGTGCGATGCGTCGGGCAAGCGACAGCGTGTGCCCGAGCGGGCTCTGATGCGATGGCGTCACCAGCGCGAAGCGTGCCTGCGAATCCAGTTGCATGCCGCGCTCGACGTCGATCCCTTCGGTGTCCACCGGCACCGGTACGAGTTGCACGCCAGTCTCGGACAGGAAACTGCGTGCGAGCAGATAGCCGGGATCCTCGAACCACACGCGGTCGTTCGGACGCGCGAGGCTGCGCAGCACGAGTTCCAGCGTTGCGCGGTAGCCACTTGTGATGAACACCTGTTCCGGCATGCAGGTAACGCCGCGCGACAGCGCCAGGTAGGTTGCGATGTGTTCGCGCAGCGGCCGGTAACCGGCCGGATTCGGATAACCCAGCAGTGCGCGGTCGCCACTGCTCGCGCGCTGCGAAACGAGCCGGTGCCATACCTTGCGCGGAAATGCGTCGAATGCGGGAAGCCCGGGCTGCAACGGGCGCGGCTCGCCGCTCATCGCGACGGCGATCGGCTGCGGTCGCCGCGGAGGCTGACTGTCGTGCGGCATGCCCGACGTCTGGAACATGCCGGCGTCGTCGGCGCGCTCGGGCGGCGGCCGTGTCACCGATTTCGGCAGGGAGGGCGATACGAAGGTGCCTGCCGCGCCGCGCATTTGCAGATATCCCTCGTCGACCAGGATCGTGTACGCCTGTTCGACGGTGCCGCGCGCCGTGTTCAGTTGCGTCGCGAGACCGCGCAACGCGGGCACGCGGTCTCCGGGACGCAGATGACCCGCGGCGATCGCGGTTCTGAACCGCTCGCAAATCTGCAGATAGATCGGCAACTGCTGCTGCCGGTCGATCTCGATGGTCAGCGTGTGCGTTTGCTCGGGCATCACGGTCTCGTGGGAAATGGGGCGGGGACATGGTATGGACCAGTCCGATCGACGATTCTTGGCACTTCTGGATAGGACATGATTCTTCCACAATTGCGCCACGCGATGTGACGGTCATGACCGGCTTCACCGGATGCGGCACCCGTCGCGTACCCCCGCATTCAAATGCAATCCATTCGTCAGGAGATTGTGATGAAGATCGTTGTCATCGGCGGTTCGGGCCTGATCGGCTCGCGTGTCGTCACGCTGCTCGGCGAAGCGGGTCATCAGGCGCTTGCCGCGTCGCCGCGCACCGGCGTCAATACCATCACTGGCGAAGGCCTGACCCATGCATTGACGGACGCGGACGTCGTCGTGGACGTGGCGAATGCGCCGTCATGGGAACCGCAGGCGGTGCTGGACTTCTTCCGCACGTCGGCACGCAACCTCGGCAAGGCCGAAGTCGCCGCGGGCGTGCGCCATCACGTCGCGCTGTCGATCGTCGGCTGCGACCGCATGCCGGAGAACGGCTATTTCGCGGCCAAGGTCGCGCAGGAACAGGCGATCGAGGCGGCGGGCGTGCCGTACACGATCGTGCGCGCGACGCAATTCATGGAGTTCATCGGCGGCATCGCGGATTTCGGCACGGAGGGCGGCACGGTTCGCATTGGCGACGGACTGTTTCAGCCGATCGCCGCCGAAGACGTGTCGGCGCTCGTCGCGCAGATCGCGCTCGCCGGGCCGCAGAACGGCACGATCGAGATCGCGGGCCCGGATCGCGCACCGTTCGCGGAGATCGTCGCGCGCTATCTGAAGTCGGTCGGCGACACGCGCGCGGTCGCGACCGATCGTGACGCCCGCTACTACGGCGGCCTCGTCGAGGAGAAATCGCTGGTGCCGCTCGGTCCTGCGCGGCTTGGCCGCATCGGTCTCGACCAGTGGCTCGCAAGAAGCTGATTGGCGTTCACACGTGTGGCGGTTCGCCGGCGCAGGCCGGCGACGGGCAATCGGAATGAGCGGCATGTCTGGGGAAGCGGAAATGAATCAATCGGATACAGCGGCGCACGGTGTTCGTCGCGACCTGGCCGGTCGTGCCGATGCACTCTCGGCGAGCTTCGGTGCGAGCTACGCGGGCATCCTTGCGTTCGTCGCGGTGGCGAGCGAGGGCAGCTTCACCAAAGCCGCCGAGCTTCTCGGCGTCGGCCGGCCGGCCGTGAGCCGGAGCGTCCAGAAGCTCGAGGCGCAGTTGAGTACGCGGCTGTTCCAGCGGACCACGCGCATGACCGAACTGACGTGCGAAGGCCAGCAATTCTTCGAGAACTGCCACCAGGGCGTCGCGCAGATCGTGGAGGCCATGAACGACATGCTGGAACTGCGGCAGGGGCCGCCGCGCGGCCTGATCCGCATCAGCTCGGCAGTGGGGTTCGGCAGGAAAATCGTCGCGCCGCTGCTGGAAACGTTTGCGCAGGCTTACCCCGAGATCGTCTTCGATCTGCTGCTCGACGACCGGCCGATCGACCTGGTGTCGGAACGGATCGACGTATCGTTCCGCAATGGTCGCATCGAGGACTCCAGCATCATTGCGCGGCAACTGATTCCGATGCAGATGGCGCTTTGCGCGGCACCGTCGTACGTGGCGAGGCACGGGCTCCCGCAAAGCCTCGAGGATCTGGACCGGCACGAGTGCATCAATTTCCGTTTTGCGAGCGGCCGCGTGTTCGAATGGGAATTCAATGTCGATGGCCAGGTGCAAAAATACCTGCCGACGTCCCGCCTCACGTTCAACGACGCGGACCTGGTGTTGCAAGCGGTGCTGAACGGATCGGGCATCGCGCAGATGGCCGGCTACCAGATCCGCGACCATCTCGCGTCGAATGAACTCGTCGTCGCGCTGGCGAAGCATGTG
This sequence comes from Burkholderia sp. Bp9140, assembly GCF_003853425.1. NCBI lineage: Bacteria > Pseudomonadati > Pseudomonadota > Betaproteobacteria > Burkholderiales > Burkholderiaceae > Burkholderia > Burkholderia sp. Bp9140. The sequence continues at coordinate 111,248 of NZ_QTPQ01000021.1, read as the reverse complement.
CCGGAGGATCGCGGTCACTACATCTGCTATCTGAGCCGGCAACATCTTCCGACGCGGATTCGCATCTTCGTCGACTTCATGACCGAGCAGATTCGCGCGCTCGATCTGAACTGCCTGACACGGTTCAATCCGGATGAGCAGGGGGCTTCGTCGGCGGGGCTGGCGGCTTGAAGAGTCGATATCGTGATCGCGGGGTGTTCAGGTCTCCACTGCCCACACACCACCTCGTCACCCGGGACACCACCTGCTCAGAACGTGTGCGTGAGCCCGACGATGATGCCGGACGGTCGCGCCAGGCGTCACCGCAATACCCGAGTATTCCGTCCCGTCGAGCGTGTAGCCGGCACGGTCAGTGTGTTCGAAGTGGACACCGTCACGGGCAGGGTGTCCGACACCGGGCAGGCGATCGACGTGCCAGCTGCGGTTGCCATTGCGTTCTTCAAATGGGGTGACCGAATGTGCGCCGCGCCGACGCGAAGCGTTTCTCGTCGGCCGTCCACGCATGTCACGCGCTGTCCCGATCGATGATCGTGAAACCCGTATCGATGCGTACCTTGCTCTTCGGCGCATCGGGCCTTGAATCCGCCGCGAAGCGCGCGAGCAGGGCCTCGGCCGTCTTCATGCCGATCGTCCTGCCGTCGACGCGCACCGTCGACAACGACGGGTAGACGTGCGCGGCGGTCGACAGATCGCCGAAACCCATCACCGCAAGGTCGCGCGGTACGTCGAGCCGTCGACTGGCGGCTTCCGCCAGCACGCCTTGCGCGAGCGTGTCCGAGCTGCAGACGACCACGTCCGGCGATGCCGCGGCCAGCATCCGGCCGAGACCCTCGCGGCCCGCCTGCAAGGTCGCGGGCGCCGGCAGGATTTCGAAGGCGGGCGGCGCGATGCCTTGCCGCGCCAGCTCGCGCTTCAGGCTTTCGCACCGGCGCAAGCCGCGTGGATCGTCGACCGAGACGATGCCGAAGCGCTTGTATCCCTTGCCGACCAGATGGCGCGCCACTTCGGTGCCGACCTGTTCGTGCGAGAACCCGATCATCATGTCGATCGGTTTATCGGTCAGGTCCCAGATTTCGACGACGGGAATGTTCGCTTTCGACAGCCGCTTGATCGTCGCCCTCGTATGGCTTGTGCCCGCCAGCACGATGCCGTCGGGCCTTCGCCCGAGAAGCGCTTCGACCAGCGCCTCTTCGCGCGCCTTCGAATAGGCGGTCAGGCCGAGCAGCGTCTGGTACCCCGACGTCGAGAGGCCGTCCATGATGGCCTGCACCGTGTCGGCGAAGATCGAGTTCGCGATCGTCGGCAGCAGGATCGCCACGAGCCGGCTTCGATTGCTCGCGAGGCCGCCGGCGAGCAGGTTCGGCACGTAGCCGGTCGCGCGAACGGCATCGAGCACCTTCTTCTGCGTGTCGCTGCGAACCAGCTCCGGACGATTGAGCGCACGCGACACGGTCATCGGCGCGACGCCCGCGACCCGCGCCACGTCGATCAGCGTCACGCTTCCACTTGTTGCTGCGGCGGCGGCCGACCGGCTTTCGTTCTTTCTTGCCATCTCCATGCGTCCTGCGTTGGGCGGTTTCCATGTCGTCCGGTACGGCGGGCGGGGCCCGGCACCAGATCGGCATTAGAGCATGAAGCCGGTCGTCGCCGGGAATGGGGCCGGAACTCGCGGGTCCCGACGTCGGTGTAAACGATGATGATTGCGCAATCATCATGCCCTTGAATGATTGCGCAATCATTGTATGATCCTGTTCACCGACACGGGATGCATCGCACATCAAGGAGACGACAGTGGCAACCGACCCGCGCGCCGGCAGGCGAACCAACGTCCGATGGTTCATCCTCGCGATGATCTTCATCGTCACGGTATTCAACTACGTCGACCGTGCGACGTTGTCCATTGCGGCGCCCAGGATGCGTCACGAACTGGGCTTCGACGCGCTGACGATGGGGATCGCATTCTCGGCGTTCGGCTGGGCCTACACCGCGCTGCAGATTCCGGGCGGGCTGATCCTCGATCGTTTCGGCGCACGGCTCGTGCTCGGCGCGAGCCTGATCGCGTGGTCGGCGCTCACGTTCCTGCAGGGCTACGTTCACCTGTTCGCGTCCGCATTCGCCGCGTTGTTCGCGCTGCGATTCCTGATGGGGGTGGCCGAGTCGCCGGCGTTCCCGTGCAACAGCCGACTCACGGTGATGTGGTTTCCGAACGCGGAGCGCGGGCTCGCCACGTCGATCTTCCAGCTCGCGCAGTATTTCGCGCTGGCCGTGTTCACGCCGGTGATGACCTATACCGTCAGCCGCTGGGGCTGGCACTACGTGTTCTTCACGACGGGGGCGCTCGGGGTGCTGATCGGGCTCTGGTGGCTGAAGTCGGTACGGGAGCCGCAGCGCGACCACCGCGTGAATGCGGCGGAGCTCGACTACATCGCGTCCGGCGGCGGACTGCCGACGATGGGCGACAGCCCGCGGCCGTTCAAATGGCGCGAGGCCGGCGCGATCGCGGCCAACCGGATGATGATCGGCGTCTATATCGGCCAGTTCTGCCTCACGTCGATCACGTGGTTCTTCCTCACCTGGTTTCCGACCTACCTGATCGAAGCGAAGGGCATGTCGATCCTCAAGGTCGGGCTCGTCGCATCGGTGCCCGCGATCGCCGGGTGCGTCGGCGGCCTGATCGGCGGGCTGTGGTCCGACTGGATGCTCAAGCGCGGCTTCAGCCTCACCGCCGCGCGCAAGACGCCGATCATCAGCGGTCTCGTGCTGTCCAGCACGATCGTCGCCGCGAACTACGTGCACTCGACCACGATCGTCATCCTGGTGATGTCCGTCGCGTTCTTCGCGAAAGGCGTCGGCAACCTCGGGTGGTGCATCGTCGGCGATGTGTCGCCGAAGCACGCGATGGGGATCAGCGGCGGCATCTTCAATTTGTGCGGCAACCTCGCGAGCATCGTCACGCCGCTTGCGATCGGCTGGATGATCAAGCGCACCGGCACGTTCGAAGTCGCGCTCACGTATGTCGGGGCGCTCTCGCTGCTGGGCGCGTTCTCGTATCTCTTCATCGTCGGCAGGCTCGAGCGGATCGAGAGTCCTGCGTCCGGGTCCGAGGTGGCCACTGAAGGCGGTGCCACACCGGTGTCGCTGAAGGCGACGCGCGGCAGCTGAACGACTTCACGTATCGAATTTCTCTCGCCAAAGGGCATCCTCATGAATACCTCGTCTTCCCTCGTCAGCACCGCGTCGAACGACCGGATCAAGTGGGTTCGCGTCGCGTCGACGTTCCTGCCGCTGGCCAACCCGATCAGCGATGCAAAAGTCCTGACCGGACGCCAGAAGCCGATGACGGAAATCGCGATCCTGTTCGTCGAGATCGAAACGGCCGACGGGCACCGCGGCCTCGGCTTCAGCTACTCGAAGCGCGCGGGCGGCCCCGGCCAGTTTGCCCATGCGAAGGAGATCGCGCCGACGCTGATCGGCGAGGATCCGAGCGACATCGCACGCCTGTGGGACAAGCTCGCATGGGCCGGCGCGTCGGTCGGGCGCAGCGGCATGGCGGCGCAGGCGATCGGTGCATTCGACGTCGCGCTGTGGGACCTGAAGGCGAAGCGCGCGAACCTGTCGCTGGCCAAGTTGCTCGGCGCGCATCGCAATTCGGTGCGCTGCTACAACACGTCGGGCGGTTTCCTGCATACGCCGCTCGATCAGTTGCTGACCAATACGGACGCGTCGCGCGAGAAGGGCATCGGCGGCATCAAGCTGAAGGTCGGCCAGCCGGATTGCGCGCTGGATATCCATCGCGTGCAGACCGTGCGCAAGCATCTGGGCGACGCGTTCCCGTTGATGGTCGATGCGAACCAGCAGTGGGACCGGCCCACCGCGCAGCGCATGTGCCGCACGTTCGAGCCGTTCAACCTGGTCTGGATCGAGGAGCCGCTCGACTGCTACGACGCCGAAGGTCATGCGGCGCTCGCCGCGCAGTTCGACACGCCGATCGCGACCGGCGAGATGCTGACCAGCGTGTCCGAGCATTGGGAATTCATTCGCTTGCGGGCGGCCGACTACCTGATGCCGGATGCGCCGCGCGTGGGCGGCATCACGCCGTTCCTCAAGGTGGCGGCGCTCGCCGATCATGCGGGATTGATGCTGGCCCCGCACTTCGCGATGGAACTGCATGTGCATCTCGCTGCGTGCTATGCGCGCGAGCCGTGGGTCGAGCATTTCGAATGGCTCGAACCGCTGTTCAATGAACGGCTCGAGACGCGCGACGGCAGGATGATCGTGCCGACGCGTCCGGGGCTGGGGCTGACGCTCAGCGAGCGTGTCGCGGGCTGGACGGCCGAGGAAGCGGAAGTCGGAGCACGGGCCTGACGTGGCGGCTGGGCGGCGGTGCCGCGGCGAGCCGTGTTGCGTCCGCCCGAGTGCGATCCGTGCCATTACCGGCGGTGCTCGAGCGTGTGGCCGCCGGCTCTCGATCGTCGCCGTCGTCCGGTCATGCGGACGCCCCGCCTCTCCATCGCCGAATCCGTCCGTGGAGGGGCGAGGGGAAACCGGGCCGATCCCGGGGACCTGATCAAACCTCCAGTTCGTCGAAGCGCTTCCAGCGATAGACTGCAAACGAGCATAGCCAGCTCGCGGAAAACAGGCCAACGATGCTATAACCGACCAGACCGAAGTTATCGTTGAGACTGCCTACGGCCTGCCAGAACGGCCCTGAAAGCTGCAGTCGATCGGCGAGCAATCCAAGTCCTTCCACGCCGCCAACGAAGAGCGCCACCATCACCGATATCGCCGTAATCGTGATGTTGTAGTAGAGCTTGCGAACGGGTTTGACGAACGCCCAGCCGTACGCGCCCACCATCAGGATGTTGTCCGTTGTGTCGACCAGCGTCATGCCAGCCGTGAAAAGCGCGGGAAAAACGAGAATCGACCAGATCGACATGCCCTGGATTGCGCCGGCGGCAGAGATGCCGAGCAGTCCGACTTCTGTCGCGGTATCGAAGCCGAGACCGAACAGAAAGCCCAGCAGATACATGTGTCGGCTGCGCGTGACGATCCGGAACAGCGGTTGAAATATTCGAGAAAGGAATCCCCGGCCGGCGAGCAGCCGATCGACTTCCGCTTCGATGTACGGCTCGCCGTGTCGCATGCGCCGGAACGCGGCGACGATCGCTTTCAGCGCGAACAGATTGATCACTGCGATCGCAAACAGGAAGAGCGTCGACACCAGTGTGCCGATCAGTCCGCCGACTGCCCTGATCGCGTCCATATGGCCTTTCATCGCCAGCGCTGTCACGGCTATGGCGACCGACGCGATTACGACGACCGTCGAGTGACCGAGCGAGAACATCAGGCCGATCGTGATCGGACGCTGGCCGGTCTGCATGAGCTTGCGCGTAACGTTGTCGATCGCGGCAATATGGTCGGCGTCCACCGCGTGACGCAGCCCGAGCGACCATGCCAGCAAACAGCTGCCCATCAACAGCGGGTGTGTCCTGAAGACGATGAGCGCCCAGATCCATGTCACGGCGTTGAAAGCGATGAGCAGAACGTAGAGCCGGAAAATCTTCGGTCTCAGCGGCCCTTGAAAACTGAGGGACAGTGCATCGATAACGTTGTTCATTGTGTCCTTATCCGATCGCTCGATCCCGATGTGGAGCTTTTCCGCGTGCGTCGTCAATCGGCGCGGTGGTCGGAGACAGCGAGACCTCGCGATCCTGCCACCATGTTCTGTGGCGTGAGGCCCCAATACCAGCGCACGGTATGGCTGAAATGAGACGAATCCGGATATCCGATATCGAAAGCAATGTCCGTGAGATTCGACGAAGCATTCAAATGCGCAAGGAAATTTCGCGCTCGCTTCCACGCGCGATAGCGGCGAAGCGTCGTTCCCATGTTTTCCTTGAACAAGTGGAGGAAGCGGGAGACCGACAAGCACGCGCGCCGGGCACAATCGTCGGCGCTGGACAACGTACCGGGATCGGCGCCGATCAGCGCCGCCACGCTCATGATCCGCTGATCGAGCTTTCGCGGTTGCAGCGGGTGGCCGAAGAAGTGCCGATCGAAGTCGTCCTTCATGCCGGCGACGTCGTTTCCTTTGCCGCGCAGGGACATGAATGCGTCGCGCAACCGCCTGATCTGGGCGTCGAATTCCCGGGTATCCGAGCACGGGCGCAGCCAGGCAGGAAGATCCTCGAATGCGACCGTTTCGGCCTCGATCAGCAGGGCGGCGATCAGGCGATCGCCTGAAACGATCTCGTGCCGCGTCTCGGGGGCGACCACAATCATGTGCGCGGTCTGCCAGCTGCCGTGCCCGATCCGGATGCGAAACGGATTGTCGATCGACACGTACACCGTGAGCGCGCCGAATCTGCGGGCTTCCGGATGACCGAGGAAGCCGAGATACGCCATGCGGCCACGCGTCAGGAGCATGAACCGCTCGCCCAATTCCGCCCAGCTCTGATGCTTGTCGTGGTCGTTTGAACGCATTTGCCGACTCCTTTCCTGTCCGCAGGAAGATGAATGCCGCCGGATGGAAAGTTTTCGCTTGCTCGCAATGGCGGCGTCCGTGCCGATAGTCCCGCATCACGCTCGAGGGTGTGCGACTACCGGGACGAAGGTAGTCACGATACGGCGAGGCGAGTGGTTGCGGCGATAGGAAAATTCTCGTGCTGCCGTAAGAAATTTCTGATGTTCGAGCGGCGCTCGTTATCCCGATGCTCAACGGGGCAGCGGAGCTGCAACCAGGGCCCCTCCGACAGTCAGCACGTTGGCACAAGAGACGCCTCCGGGCAGCGCCGTAGACTCGATAACACTTTCCATGCGCTTGCAAATGCAGTTTTGCCGTTATGGCATCCATTTCCACGGAATGGCGCCGGCATGGAGAGGACGAATCGCCAGACACGCATATGAATCGAGCACGAAATGATCAACATCATTCAGGTTGTCAGCGTTGTCGATGCAAATTGCATCGGCTGCAAGCAGTGCGATCAGGTTTGTCCGACCGAGGCCATCAAAACGGTCGACCGGCTCGCACGGGTGGATACCGAGCGCTGCACGGGCTGTAACAAGTGCATCGAAGCCTGTATGGATCATCGCGCGATAAAACGCGAGTTTCTGGATGCGCCGCGACATGTGTCGACAGACTGTCGGACTGTCGATCGCGCCGCGATGGAGCGCATCTGTGCCGCTGCGCGGCTTGATCCGCAGGAGTCGATCTGCCTGTGTACCGCGACGACGGCCGGCGAGGTCGCGGCCGCGATCCTGAAAGGCGGGACGACACCCGAGGCGGTCTCGACGATGACCGGCGTCAGGGGCGTGTGCGCGATCTGGTGCACGGGTCCCGTGATGCGCTTGCTCGAGGCCGCGGAAGTGAAAGTAGCGCGAAGTCCACGTGACTGGCGCGTCTATCCCGAGCATGCCGGCATGGCTATCGGAATCTGGAGCGTGTCGGCGGAGGTGGCCGACAAGTATCCGGAGTATCGGATTCGGGAAAACCAGGAGCGTCTGAAGCACGCACGCATTGAAGTGCCCATGTTTGCCAACATTGAAAGAACCGTCTCGAAATGAACCTCATGCCACCGGTGGTTCCGCCGCCCATTCCGCGCTCGGTGATGGGCTACCGCTATCCGTCGATGCGCGCTGCCCAATTGCCCGGGATGGTTTCCGTTGCGGTTCGGGATCTGTTTCCCGATCTCCCCGTGCCGCTGATGGTGCTGGGCGACAGCGCCGAAAAGGTTCGGGAGGCCACGGTGAGCGCGCTCGAAAGCGTCGATCTCTCCCGGATCGGTGCCAACGATTCGGTCAACATTCTCTGCTCGGAACATGGCTTTGCCATGATGGGTGGAGACGCCTATGTCGCGACGGTATGCGCGGTGAAGGACGAGGTCGAAAGGCGCACCGGGAACCGGAAACTGAGGCTCGCATTCAGTTCGGCGACCAGCAAGTTCGAAGGCAAGGAAATCATCGAGCACTACAAGCTCGATGAATACTTCGAAGGCCGTGTTGTCCAGTTCGGCCCTTATGAGAAGGGCGTGGAGATCGAGACCGAGATCGGCATGCTCTACGGTATCGGGCTCGCGTACAAGGCGCAGCACATCATTTATGTCCATTACGATGATCCCCGCGAAACGCATTTTCATCGGTTGAATGGTCGCGCGTTGAAAGCGTTCACCATGAGTTACGCCCGCATCGAGACGCGAGGGATCTTCCACAACAACTTCCCGACCAGCAGCGCGAACATCGTGCCTCGTGCGCTCTACGAATCGCCGTTCATCCAGGAGAAGTTCGTCTGTGCCGTCATGCTGCGCAGTTCGCCTTCCGGAATCATGGGCGTCGACGCAGACCGGGATCTCATCGCGCTCGACAAGCGGATGACCAGGGAGCTGCTGCGCGACTTCGGCAAGATGATCCACCTGTTCGAGTCGATCGACTCCTGTATCGCGGTGATGGACGGACACCGTTGGCTCCATTACCAGCATGCGGGAGGGCTGACGTCCTGCAACCTTTTTTTCGGTCCCGACGATCATCTGGATCTCGAGATCGATACGAAGTCGCCCGGAAATCCGGCGGTCAAGGCCGTGGTTCTCAACTACGCATGGAAGAGTGCATTCACGCTGAAGAACACGCCGTTTATCGCGGCCGATCCGAGGATCGCGAATTCGCTTCGGAAACAGGGCCTGCACTACGAGGTGCATTCCGCCGATTCGCTGGAGCAGGCGATGGAACAGGCCCATGACCTCACCGGCACCCGGAAGGCCATCATCTTCGACGGCAGCTATGGCGCCATCAACTGCAGCCGGGAAATGGCGGAGGCGCTCCTGCACGACGCGCCGCAGGTGACGAAAACCGTCGACGAGGTACTGATGCCGAAATGGCTGAAACAGAGAAGGCTTGCCTGACATGCATACGAATCACGACGTCCGAACGGACATCTTTCGCTCGATTGCCGGCCGTCGGGTAACCGCACGGATCCTGGCCGATGCGTCCGGGGTGATCGCAGGTATTCGCGAAGCGGAGGCCGTGGCGGCGAGCCTCGGCATTCAGCTGCTTGAATCGATCACGGTCGGCGAGCGGGTTCGGGCGGGCGATTGCATCATGAACGTGCGGGGCACGCCACAACAGATCGCGATGGGCGAGGACCGGTTGATCGGATGCGTCGCGAAGGCATCCGGGATTGCTACCGCGGCACGGCGATTTGTCGACCGGTCAGCCGGTGATCTGGCGATCGTCTCGGGCGCCTGGAAGAAAATGCCGCTGGAACTGAAAGCGCTCATTCGCGACGCGGCCGCCGCTGGCGGAGCGGAAACGCGCATCAGTTCGACGCCGTTTCTGTATCTCGACAAGAACTACGTACGCATGTTCGGTGGAATCGGGAATACGCTCGCCGCCGTAGCCGACCTGGACGGATATCGACGCGTCATTCAGGTCTGCGGCCAGTTCGATGCAATCGAGCGTGAGGCCGTTGCGGCCGCTCGCCACGGCGCCGATGTGATCTTCGTCGATACGGGTAATCCGGATGACATCGCGAAGGTATCGAACGCGCTCGACGCGCTGTCGTGCCGTTCCGGCGTTCAGGTCGCTTTCGGCGGTGGCGTCACGCTGGATATGATCGACGAACTTCGACAGGTCGATGTGGATCTCGTCGATGTCGGACGATCGATCGTCGACGCTCCGTTGCTCGACATGCACTTGACCGTCGTGGACGTGGGGGACGGCGCATGAAGCACGGATCGGAATTCGATAGCCTCGCCACGCCGCGACAGCGTGACGAGCATGACCGCTACAGTCTGTTTCACAAGACGGAGCTGCGCCTGCAGCCGGTGCGGATGGACGGTGTCGACCTGGATGCAGTCGCGCAGTGCGTGGCGGAGGTGCTTGGTCTTCGGCGCGACGAGGTTTACGTCATCGATGCGATCGGCGACGTCCTTTCCCTCGATATCCTGCGCGAGCATATCGATCTGGAGCGTATCGCCGGCAAGCGAATGCAACTGTTGACCGCGTTGGCCAGGATCGCCGGTTTCGGCTTCGATGAGCGCACCGAAGTCAGATCGGACGGCGTGCTCGGCTGGATCGGCATGAATGCGCGACAGGGCAGGAAGATCGCAGCCAGAACGCGGGCGATGGCGGATGACATCGCGGCGCGCCTGGCGCGCAGGGTTCTGGTGTTTTCCACGGGAGACGAGGTAGCCGACGGCCAGATCGTCGATTCCAACAAGCCGTTTATCGAAGCAAGCCTGAAGGCGACGGGCTACAGCGTCGCGTTGGGCGAGAACCTCGAGGATTCGCTCGAACGGATCAGCGAAGCCATGCTCGACGCCGTTCACGAGGGTGCCTATCGCCTGATCGTCACGACGGGAGGCGTCGGTGCGGAGCGCAAGGATTGCACGCTGGAAGCGTTGAAGTCGCTCGATCCTCTGGCGGCGACTCCCGTAATCTTTCTGGTTGAGCGCGGCCACGGCAGGCATGCCAAGGATGCGGTCCGAATCGGCGTCGGCCAGGTCGGTGCAACCACGATCGTTTGTCTTCCTGGACCGCATGATGAAGTGAAGTCCGCCGTTCCCGTCCTCGTCGAAGGTCTGGCAGCGCAGAAGACCAGGGAAGCGCTCGCGGAGGACATTGCGTCATGCCTGCGAGCGCGCTTCCAGCATCGTTTCGTTTCCCATCATCGCCGGGTCGAGGCACCATGAAGACGCTCTTTTATCAATGTTCCGCCGGCATCAGCGGCGACATGAACCTAGCCGCCCTGGTGGATCTCGGCGTCGACAGAAGCTATCTCGTCGACCAGCTCGGGCGATTGAGGCTCGAATCCGAATTCACTCTGGACTTCAGCCGCGCCGAAAAGTCGGGTATCTGGGGTACCAGGGCGAGTGTATTGGTGAAGCCCGTATCGTTCGCGCGATCGAATTCGCCGCGCCGGCACGGATCCCGTCACGCGCATCGGCACTACGGGGATATCAAGCAGATCGTCGTGGATGCCGGGTATTCATCCCGCGTCGAAACGAGTTGCCTGCGTATCTTTCATCTCATCGCCGAGGCGGAAGCCCGCATTCATGGTTGCGAGATCGACGATGTCCACTTCCATGAAGTCGGCGCGATCGATTCCATTGTCGACATCGTTGGTGCCGCGATTTGCCTGGACTATCTGGCTGTCGATCGAGTCATCTGTTCCAGCGTCGAGCTGGGAGACGGCTTCGTCGACTGCGAACATGGCACGTTGCCAGTGCCGGCGCCTGCCACCGCCGAGATTCTCAAGGGCGTTCCGTGCCGTATCGGTGGCGTGGACGGCGAAGCGACGACGCCTACCGGCGCGGCGATCCTGAAGGGGACCGTCTACGCGTTCGAATCGCCCGAGAACTTCCGGATCGAACGTATCGGATACGGCATCGGTACTCGCGACTTCCGGGTGCCGAACGTGTTGCGCGTCATGCTCGGCGAACTGGCGGATGAACCCGTGTCGAATGGCGGCGACGGGCGGCAGAGCCTGGAAATCAGGGCCAATATCGACGACATGACCCCGGAGGCGCTGGAACCGCTGATGGAGCGGCTGTTCGAGGCCGGCGCGGCCGATGTCTTCCTGACACCTATCGTGATGAAGAAGAGCCGCCTTGCGCACATGGTTTCCGTGCTATGCGCGCAGAGCAGCAGAGACGCGTTGGTCGACGTCCTGTTCGAGCACTCCACGACGATCGGCGTTCGGATTCAATCCGCGTCGAAGCGGATTTTGCCGCGGACCCTGCTTACCCTCGAGACACGCTTCGGCGCCGTGCGCGTGAAGGTGGTCGAATTGCCGAGTGCGCGTTCCAGATGGAAGGTCGAACATGATGACGTCAGGAAACTGTCGATCCTGCACGGGATGCCCTACGGTGAAATCCGGAAGGACATCGAGGCGGAGGTCGGCGCTTTGCTGGCCGCGGGCCAGGGTGCGGCAGGAGATGAAGAATGAACGACGTGGAAAAGGTCCTGCATGCATACGGCAGTTCGGCGCTGTCCTTGCCGGAGGCGGCCACGCAACTGCATCGCGCGTACATCGCCGACATCGGGCACACCGCGTTGGATCTGCATCGCGCGCGGCGGGTCGGCGCGCCCGAAGTCGTCTTCGGTCTGGGAAAGTCCGCCAGGCAAATGGCGGACATCTTCGAAACGCTCGCCGAAAAGAAGCAGGATGTCCTGGCCACGCGCGTCGGCCCCGAACAAGCCAAAGAAATTCTGACGCGCGTGAGCGGTGTGATGTTCAACGAAGCCGCCGGAACGGCCACCTTGTCGTTTCAGGCCAGGCCGAGACGGACACGGCCGATCGCGGTGGTCACCGCCGGAACATCGGACAGTCGCGTGGCGGAAGAGGCCGCCGTGACCGCCGAGTTCTACGGAAACACGGTCATGCGCTTCTCCGATGTCGGCGTCGCGGGCATCCATCGCCTCTTTGCCTGTCTGGATGAACTGAACCAGGCGCGCGTCGCGATCGTCATTGCGGGCATGGAAGGGGCGTTGCCGAGCGTCGTGGCGGGACTGGTGAAAATGCCCGTCATCGCTGTTCCAACGAGCGTTGGATACGGCGCGAATCTCGGCGGGATCACGGCGCTGCTCGGAATGGTCAACAGCTGCGCGTCGGGTGTCTCCGTCGTGAACATCGACAACGGATTCGGTGCCGGCTACCAGGCATCGCTGATCAACACGGACTGACTCTCATGGATACCCAAACAGCAGCAAAGCTGGATGATCTGCGCCGCAACATAGGGAGCCTTGGCGGCGCGCTGGTTGCGCTGTCCGGAGGAGTGGACAGTACGCTCGTTGCCTGCATCGCATCTCAGGAGCTCGGCGCCAAAGCGATCGCGGTTACGTCCGGCTCCCGGAGCCTGAAACGCGACGATCTCCAGTTGGCATGCAACATCACGTCCGACTGGGGCATGCAGCATCTCGTGATCGAAACGGACGAGCTCGATCACGCCGACTACGCGCGCAATCCCGTGAATCGTTGCTACTACTGCAAGTCGACGCTCTACACGGAAATGCGCAGGATCGCTGGCGACAGGCGCATTCACTGGATCCTCAACGGAACGAACGTAGACGATCTCGGCGACCATCGTCCAGGCTTGCTGGCCGCAGAGGAGCAACAGGTGCGCTCTCCGCTGGTCGAGTGCGGGATCCGCAAGGCGGAGATACGCGAGATCGCGGCACATCTCGGCCTGAAGAACGCCGGGAAACCGCAGGCCGCATGCCTGTCTTCGCGCATTCCGTATGGCACGCCCGTGACCGCCGAGCTCCTGGACCGGATAGAACGTGCCGAAAGCGCATTGTCGACGATCGGATTCACGCAGTTTCGTGTTCGACATCACGGCGAAGTCGCGAGGCTCGAGTTGATTCCGACCGAGTTCCAGATGGCGGTCGAACGGAGGTCGACGATCGTCGATGCGTTGAAAGCACTCGGATATCAGTTCATTTCGCTCGATCTCCAGGGCTTTCGCTCCGGCGCCCTGAATTACGCGACAGAGCGGGTCATCCCGATCAACGTATGCCGGTAGGCGGCAGCGGATCGAATCACAGCGGATTACATGGGAGGAAAAGATGACGCATGTAGTGACGGATTCATGCATCCAGTGCCGGTATACGGATTGCGTGGAGGTCTGTCCGGTGGACTGCTTTCACGCGGGGCCGAACTTCCTCGTGATCGATCCGGGCGAATGCATCGACTGCGGCGTGTGCATCGCCGAATGTCCGGTGAATGCCATCCATGCGGAAGACGAACTGCCGGAGGACATGCAGTCGTTCGTCGGGTTGAATGCCGAACTGGCGTCGATCTGGCCGATCGTCACGAAGCGCGCCGAGCCGCTGCCGCAGGCGGATGCCTGGCGGGAAAGGAAATCCAAGCTCGAGCACTTGCAGCGCTAGTGCGTGGAGCGAGAATTCCGCATTTCGTTTACTTCACCTTGTCCGCAAAGATCAGCAGCGATCAAACCATGAGTTCATTTTCTGAAGAGCGAGTGACCAGCGTCCATCACTGGACCGATAAACTGTTCAGCTTCACGACAACTCGTGACGGAGCACTGCGGTTCTCGAACGGCCACTTCACGATGATCGGTCTCAATGTGAAGGGCAAGCCGCTGTTGCGCGCCTACAGTATCGTCAGCGCCAATTACGAGGAACAACTGGAATTTCTCAGCATCAAGGTTCCGGACGGCCCGTTGACCTCCAGGCTGCAGCACATCCGGGTGGGTGACACGATCATCGTTGGCCGCAAGCCGACCGGTACGCTGGTCATCGACTATCTGTTGCCCGGAAGGCGGCTGTACCTGTTGTCCACCGGTACCGGACTTGCGCCTTTCATGAGTATCGTGCGTGATCCCGAAACCTACGAAAAGTACGAGCAGGTCATCCTCGTGCATGGCGTGCGGCAGGTCGACGAACTGGCCTATCACGACATGCTGTCCGAGCATCTGGCGAACCACGAATTCCTCGGAGATATTGTCGGCCGTCAGCTTCGGTACTATCCGACCGTTACGCGCGAGCCGTACAGGAACATGGGGCGTGTGACGCATCTGCTTGAAAGCGGGAAGATCTGCGATGATCTGGACTTGCCGGGATTGAATCCCGATCATGATCGGGTGATGATCTGCGGTAATCCGGGCATGCTGCGAGACCTGAAACATATGCTGGACAACCTCGGTTTCCGGGAGGGCAACACCAGTACCCCCGGCGATTTCGTCGTCGAACGCGCATTCGCGGAGCAGTGATCCCGTCGTCGTCGAAACTCCCCGCGTTGCTCGCAGTTCGCCGGCACTGCGGCGTGATGACCGGGCCGGCCGATGATTCAAGCGCGCCGGCCCCGGCTTCGCCGCAAACCGTCCCGGATCAGGCAAGCACCTCGAACAGGCCCGCGGCGCCCATGCCGCCGCCGACACACATCGTGACGACGACATAACGTGCGCCTCGGCGCCGGCCTTCGATGAGCGCGTGGCCCACGAGGCGCGTGCCGCTCATGCCGTAGGGATGCCCGACCGAAATGCCGCCGCCGTTCACGTTGTAGCGATCCGGATCGATACCCAGCTTGTCCCGGCAGTACAACGCCTGGCACGCGAATGCTTCGTTGAGTTCCCAGAGGCCGATGTCGTCGATCGTCAGACGATGCTGTTTGAGCAGCTTGGGCACGGCCAGAACCGGGCCGATGCCCATCTCCTCGGGTGCGAGTCCCGCCACGGCAATACCGCGATAGATGCCGAGCGGCTGCAGGCCGCGCTGCGCGGCAAGCGCGTCGTCCATCATCACGCAGGCTGCGGCGCCGTCCGACAGCTGACTGGCGTTGCCGGCCGTCACGGTGCCGCCTTCGATCACGGGCTTCAGCGCCGCCAGGCTCTCCATCGTGGTTTCCGGGCGGTTGCCCTCGTCCCGGGCGACGGTCACCTCGCGATAGCTGACCGCGTGGGTTTCCTTGTCATGTACCGCCATGCGCGTGGTCAGCGGGACGATCTCGGCATCGAAGCGGCCTGCTTGCTGTGCCGTCGCAGTGCGCTGTTGGGACTGAAGTGAATAGAGATCCTGGCGCTCACGATCGATGCCGTACTTGTGCGCGACAAATTCGGCAGTCTGCAGCATCGGCATGTACGCATGCATTGCGCGAGCCGTCACGGCAGGGTCGGCCTCGGCCGCCACCGCGTCGAAATAGGTCTTCTGGACGGCGGAAATATTTTCGTGGCCCGCGGCGACGATGACGCGCATGCCGTCCACCATGATCTGTTTTGCCCCCGTCGCGATGGCCATCAGGCCCGACGCGCACTGCCTGTCGACCGTTTGAGCCCCGGCATGTACGCCCAGTCCCGCCGCGAACGCGCCGTTACGCGCCAGGTTCATGCCGGCGGTGCCCGCGGCGAGCGCGGTGCCGACCACGACATCGTCGATTTCGTCCGGCTCGACTCCGCTACGGGAAACGGCATGCGCGATGGCGTGGCCCAGCAGCGTAGGCGACTTGGTGGCGTTGAATCCACCTTTATAGGCGCGACCGATAGGGGTGCGCGCGACGGATACGATAACGGCCTGCTTCATGAATTCCTCGATTCAAGGGTGAGAGAACACGGATATCGGATGCAGGCCCGTTCGCGACATGAACGCATCGGAGCCTGTGCGGCGTGATGCCCGTCGACGCGATTCGCGCGGAATTTTGTCACCCATTCGCGATGCTTCGGCGCTTGCGTGACCACGCGACGAATTGCGGGACGTCAACAGACGAGGCCGTACCGCATCGCGTATTGCACCAGTTCGGCGTTGCTTGCCATCCCGAGCTTGCTCAGGATGCGCGATCGGTAGGTGCCGATGGTCTTGACGCTAAGGGACATTTCATGGCCGATGTCCGTGAGCGACACACCTGCGACGATCCTCGTGAAAATCTGCATTTCTCGCGGCAAAAGCGCCGCGTGCGGAGAGGCGGCTTCCTTCTCGCTCAACTGGCTCAGCACGCGCGCGGCGGCGCGGCTTGTCAGGTACTGGCCGCCTCCGGCGACCTGGCGGATCGCCGCGATCAGCTCATGAGGCTCGGCGTCCTTGGAGAGATAGGCATTCGCGTGGGCGCGCAAGGCGACGATCGCGTATTGCTCTTCCGGATACATGGACAGCATGACGACCGGGATAGCCGGACGCTCGCGGCGAATCGATTGGAGGACGTCGAGTCCATTTCTTCCGGTCATGTTGATGTCGAGCAAAACGACGTCGTAACCACCGCTGCGAATCTTGCCGAGCGCGGTCGCGCCATCAGCGGCTTCATCCGTGACCCGAATGTCGGTTTCATCGGAGATCAGCCGCTTCAGGCCGGCACGAAAGACCTTGTGATCGTCCACGACGAGAACGTCAATCATCGGTACGTTCCTTTTCGTCGTCGATCGGCAGTACCAGAGAGACGACCGTTCCGCAGGCGTTTGCACGGCCGACTTCGAGCGTGCCGCCGATTTTTCCAGCGCGCTCCGACATGCCGAGCATTCCAATCGAATGTTCCCGCATCGACGCCGGATCGATTCCGCAACCGTCGTCGGCGACTTCAATCAGCAGCGATCCCACCTGCCAGCGCAAGCGAATCTGTACCCGACCCGCCTCCGCGTGCCGTGCAACGTTTGTCAGTGCCTCCTGCACGACGCGGAAGCATTGGGTCATGCGCTCGGCGGATAGCTGCCTCTCGATTCCGTCCGTAACCAACGTGGTGTCGACGCCTGTCCGGTTTTCGAATTGCCGCGCCTCACGTCGGATCGCGGCTGTCAATCCGAGCGCATCGAGGATACTGGGGCGAAGCTCGTCCGAGATTCGTCGAGCAGCGTCGATCGTTTCCTGGACGAGCGCCACGAGCTCGGTCGCTATCTCGACGATATCGTCCGATTGCGCCGGCACGGCGCGGCGGATAATGCGGGAGACGTCCATTTTGATGGACGTGAGCATGCCGCCCAGAACATCGTGCACTTCGCGAGCCAGCGCGGCACGCTGCTCCTCGCGAACGGCATCGAGGCTGACCGTCAGCTGCCGCAGTTGCTCGCGCGACGACCGCAGGTCATTTTCCCGTTCGACGCGGTCGCTGATGTCCACACCGACGCCGAATATGGCGCGCCGCCCTCGGTAATCGACGCCCGAACCGTGGACGTCGAGATACACCACATGCCCGTCGCGATGCACGCACTTCGGAAAGTATCGGATGGAGCCCTGCTCGCCGGTCAGCCGCAGTCGATAGTTCCTCATCACTTCTTCCCGGCAATCCGGCGTGGCGAGATCCTCGAGATGCGTTCCGACGAATTCCTCCGGGCGATAGCCGAACATCGAAGCGAACGCCTCGTTCGCGTACATGAATCGCTCGTCCAGGATCACGTAGATTCCCGCCAGCGATTGTTCGACGATCACCCGGAACGGAATATCGTCGCAAGAGACCTGCACAGGTACGGACTCGGAGATTTCTGACTGCGTATGATTGCGTCCGTTCATCGAGATATCTCCTGCGGTGCGCGAGCCCCGCCCGATCGACGGTTATCGAAACACCGGAATGGTTCCCGAGTCGGTGCGCCGGTCTCCCGCTTCCCGCAGCTTGCGGCCGAGCTCGGCAATGCGGCGTTCGCCGGCCTCCAACGCTTGGGCCGAGGTATGTACCGAGTAGTAGCCGAGATGCAACGGGTAGCCGTGCGGCACGGCGGAGCCCAATACGAACACCGCATCTTCGTCGTTCGACGCTTCAAGTGCGATGCTGGCCTCGCCGGATTCGAAGATCACCATTTCGCCGGTATCGATCACCGTGCCGGCATTGAGACGCCCCTTTGCCACTGCCAGCCACCCCACGGTATGTCCCGCCGGCGGCTGGTACGTCCAGCGCGTTCCCGCAGGCAACGTAACGAGCAGGTAGTTGATATCGGCGGGTGCCGGAACAGGACTTTGCTTGTCTTCGTAGTTGCCGACAATGATGCTCGCGGGCCCGGATCGCACCATGTCGGCCGCTTCGATGTATCGGCTGACGGGCTCGCTGCTTTCGAGCTCGGCAGGCAGCGCCAGCCACAGCTGGAAGCCCTGAACACGCGGCACATCGTCGGGCGACATCTCCTTGCCGTGCCAGACGCCGCGACCGGCCCGCATCCATTCGACACCGCCGTAGCCGATCGTTCCGGAACCCGACGCCGGATCGTGGTACCGCATGCTTCCCTCGGTCAGGATGGTCACGGTCGCCACGCCCGAATGCGGATGGAGCGGCATGCTGGCCATCGCCTGGATCGTTGTCCTGCCGGCATCGAAGAGATCGAGAAACACGAAGGGCTTGACGACACCGCCCAGATCCGAAGGGCTCATCAGGCGTGTGATCGGGCCGTGGCCCTGGCCCCGCGTGCGATGCACGATGCGGCGCGGGATCGGTTGATGATTGCTCGTTGTCATCGCTTTCACTCCGGGTAGTCGGACTTGATCTATCGGCCGGCGGTCACGCCGGGACGATGCAGCCACGCGACGGTCGCGGTGACCAGCAACAGCGCGATGGCCGGGGCCGGGCTTCCGCCGATGACGAACAGATGAACAAGAACCGCGACGGCCATGGTGGCGGACAGCAGCAGCGCGCCGAAGAGCGCGGACACAGGAATCAGGATGGCGACGCCGCCGACGATTTCGGTTACGCCCGTGACGAACCGAAACCACTGGCCGATGCCGATATGGTCGAAGATCGCGACCATCATCGGGACGCCCGCGAGTTTGGCGCCGCCGGCCGCGAGAAATGCGCTGGCCGCGAGAATCCGCAGGCTCCAGGATACGAATCGGGTTGTTCGACGTGGCGACGAAGCGCGCCTGGCTTGATGAACGTTCATGGCTTCGACTCTCAGACAGCGAGGTTTTCGATATCGGCCTTGGCAGCATCGATGGCTGCGGTGCGGCTTTCCTCGCTGATCGCCAGGCCTTCGGCGCGAACGAACGTCACATCGGCGACGCCAAGGAACCCGAAGAAGTCCCGAAGGTAGGTTTCCTGGTGATCGAGAAACGCGGCCGGCGTCGCTTCGGTGTACTGGCCGCCGCGGCTGGACGCGATGATGACCCGCTTGCCGTTCGCCAGCCCTTCAATACCGTTTGCGGTATAGCGGAACGTTGCGCCGGGCACCGCGATCCGGTCGAGCCATGCCTTGAGTTGCGAAGGCAGGGAAAAGTTGTACATGGGCGCACCGATGACGATCACGTCGGCGGCGAGGAAGTCGTTCAGGGTCTTTGCGTTGCGAGCGGCGGCCTGTTTCGCCTCCTCGCTTTGCGGCGTGATGCCGCGAAAGGCGAGAAATTCTTCCGCGGACAAATGTCCGAGCGGTTCAGCCGCGAGATCGATTCGGATTACTTCGGTTTTCGGCAACTCGCCGGTCAACCGCTTGACGATGGCTGCCGTGAGCTGGCGGCTCACGGATTGTTCATGCAGGATGCTTGCATCGATATGAAGAAGTGTCATGGCTTGGCCGAGGTATAAAACTGTTACCGAGTATCGCAATTCAACTGCCGGCACTTCGGCCGGCAATCATCAAGCGCAGCGTCAACGGCATATCGCAAGTGACATTGCCGGCGGCGTGTCGCGACTTGCGTGGCACGCCGCCGGTTGTCGCGCGCCGCAGGCGCCGCTTTCCCGCGCAGCGGTCATTTCGTGAGCGCCGCACCGAACTTGCCGGCTTTGCTCGCCCGCTGCGAATCCACGCGCGGCAGACCCTGGCCGGTCAACAGGCGCCACAGGATGCGCAGTGTGATGCGGGTTTTGACCGACGCATCGAGCACGCCGGGAATGAGGCTGAGCGCGTAGTCGCCCAGATCCGTGTCCCAGTTGTAGACCAGTTCGGCGGTGATCCCCGCAGTGGACGTCAATCGGACGCCTGCACGCTCGAGTCGTTGCCACGCAATCTCGTCGCCGATCTTGGTTGCCGAGCCGCTGGCGTCGGTGACGACCTGCACGTTGAAGCCTTCCTCGACGGCGCTGATGGCCGGCGCGATCACGCAGACGTCGGTCGTGACGCCCGCCATGACCAGGTTGCGCTTGCCGGTAGCACGAACAGCGTCGGCGAAAGCCTTGACGTCCCAGGCGTTCACGATGCCCACGCGCAGGATGCGGTCGGCGTAGGCCTGCGGCAGTGCCTTGCGGATTCCCTTGATCAGCGGGCCCTGCACATTGGTTTCCTGGCTCGTCGTCAGCACGACGGGGATTTCCGCGCGTGCCGCCAGCTTCGCCAGGAGCAGGGCATTTCGCTTCAGTTGAGTGCGGTCGATGGATTTGATCCAGTCGAAGATGCCGACTTGATGGTCGATCAGGACGAACGCCGTGTCCTGCAGAGTAAAGAGTTGCATGATGTCTTCCCGTAGTTGAACGACATGAATTTCCTAGCGCGCAGGTCGCTCGCCATTGCCTGGATTATGTCCAGCGAGGTACCGCGGCGGTAGTGGCTGTATTTGGATTTCACTCGTCCACTGGCGAAAGAAACGAACGCAGGTTTCGACACCGCTTGGCGTTCGGCTCGCCGATCGGATTGCTGTCGTCGCTGGACGACTGAAATCCGATCGTGCCGGCTATTCGTCGAATCATCGGTTCTGCATACTCGCCTCCATCGAGTTCTTTTATCTCTGGGGCGTAGACGGGCGTATGCAAATCAACCTGGAATTTGCGGATCGGCATGTGGTTGTGTTTGGCGGGACGACTGGTATCAACCTGGGTATCGCCAAGGCATTTGCACGACAACACGCCAGGGTGACGGTGGTCAGCCGCAAGCGCGACAACGTGCATGCCGCGTGCGAAGCACTTGCCGAGTACGGCGGACAAGTCAATGGCGTGTGTGCCGACGTGCGCGATTTCGATGCGGTGGGGCAGGGGCTCGCCGCATCGGTCGCCGTCTTCGGCGATATCGACGTGCTGGTCTCGGGCGCGGCAGGCAACTTCCTCTGCGAAGCGAAAGGCATGTCGTCGAACGGGTTCAAGGCGGTGATCGATATCGATCTCGTCGGTACGTTCCACGTGTTGCGGCAAGCATTTGCGCACATGCGCAAACCGGGCGGCGTCGTGATCAATGTCACGGCGCCGCAGTCTTCGATCCCGATGCGCTATCAGGCGCACGCATGTGCCGCCAAGGCCGGTATCGACCAGCTGACGCGTGTTCTGGCACTGGAGTGGGGGCAGTTCAATCTGCGCGTCAACGCGATTTCGCCCGGCCCGATCGCCGACACCGAGGGATTCAAGAGGCTGCTCGCCGACGGCGATCAGGATGCCGCGCAATGCGCCGACAACGTGCCGCTCAAACGCCTCGGCGAGGCAGACGACATCGCCAACCTGGCACTTTTTCTCGCATCACCGTTCGCGAGTTACATCTCGGGAGCAGTGATCCCGTGCGATGGCGGCGGAGCGCTGGACAGCGTCAAACCGATGCTCGAAGCGGCAGGGCTGCGGGCGATGCAGGCGAGCATCTGATTTCCATCGGATACGCCGCCAAGGCGTACGAGACGATACGCGAGGAGACTATCAATGCAGGCTACAGAGTCGATCATGGACCGGCCGCTGCTTATTTCATCGATCCTGAATCATGCGGAGCTGCAGTACGGCGACGTTTGCATCGCGTCACGCGAAACCAATGGCTCGCTGTTTCGCTATACATATGCCGATGCAGCCCCGCGTGCGCGACGCCTCGCCAACGCACTGGCCCGGTTGGGGCTCGGCGAGGGGGACGTTGTCGGAAGCATCGCATGGAACAACCATCGGCATCTCGAGGCGTATTTCGCGGTGTCAGGTAGCGGCATGGTCATGCACACCTGTAATCCGAGGCTGCAGATCGAGCAGCTCGCGTACATCATCAATCACGCGAATGATCGTGCCGTGCTGTTCGACGTCACCTTTGCCGGACAAGTCGAGCAACTGGCCGAGCGTTGCCCTCGAGTGGAGGCGTGGATTTGCCTTTGCGAGCCTCGCTGGATGCCCGATCTGCAGCGGGTCGATCGTGTGTTCTGCTATGAGTCGTTGCTCGCAGCGGAAGCTGGCGATTTTGAATGGCCCGACTTCGACGAACGCAAGCCGGCGGCGCTCTGCTACACGTCGGGAACGACAGGCAACCCGAAAGGCGTGCTGTACTCGCACCGCAAGATCGTTCTCAACAGCCTGGTTCTGGGCCTTCCCGGCTCGATGGACTTGTCCGCTTACGACGTCGTGCTGCCGGCCGTGCCGATGTTCCATATCAACGCGTGGTGCATTCCTTACGCCGCGCCGATCAACGGCAGCAAGCTCGTTCTCCCGGGCCCGAATCTCGACGGCGCCAGCCTGTATGAACTGATGGAATCCGAAGGCGTGACCGTCAGCGCCGGCGTACCGACGATCTGGCACGGACTTGCTCAGTATATGGAAGCCGAGTGCAAGCGCTTCTCGACGTTTCGCCGCGCCGTCGTCGGCGGGGCCGCGATGGCGCCATCGCTGATCGCGCGGTACGTCGAGCATTTCGGCGTCGAGGTGCGGTGCGGCTGGGGGATGACCGAGACAACCGCCGTCGCCACGATGAGCGGCCTGCTTCCTTCGCAGGCCGATCTCTGTTCGGCGGAGAAACACGCGCTTCGTTCGCGGCCGGGAAGGTCGTTGTTCGGTGTGGAAGTGAGGATCGTCGACGGGTCCGGACAAACCTTGCCGCGCGATGGCGTTTCGGTCGGCGAGCTGCATGTTCGCGGCCTCTGGGTGTTGTCGAGCTATTTCAAGAGCGAGACGTCGCCGTTGCGCGACGGCTGGTTCCCGACCGGAGACGTGGCGAAGATCGACCCGGACGGGATGGTGCAGATCACGGACCGGGTCAAGGACGTGATCAAAAGCGGTGGCGAATGGATCAGTTCCATCGACCTCGAACATGCAGCGATGGAACACCCTTCGGTTGCGCTCGCTTCGGTGATCGGCGTCAGCCATCCGAAGTGGGACGAGCGACCGATGATGTTCGTGGTGCGCAAACCGGGGCAGCCACTGGATCGCGATGGTTTGCTCGCTTTCCTTTCTCCTCGCGTTGCGCGCTGGTGGTTGCCGGACGATGTCGTGTTCCTCGACGAGCTGCCGCTGAACGGAACCGGGAAGGTCGACAAACTCTCCCTGCGCCGCCGCTATGCCGGCATATCGGCGTGACGCCTGAAGCCATCGGCGGTTCGTCCAACCATTCGGCCGCCCTCGCCCGGGTCATGTCGTGTGATGCATCCACTGCATGGACGACTGAAATCCGGACGCCCCACTAATCGAAGGAAAGGGGGCGTACTACGCTAGGGACATGAGCCGCGGCTTGCTGGAACCATGACAGGAGGGACGCGATGAAATCCTCAATGTCCATGTCGGACAGAGTCGGCGGCGTTGTCCGACTGCTCGTCGTCGGGATCTTTCTTGCGGCCGGCTCCGCGATGCTCGCGGGCATGCCCTGGATGGTCGAGCTGTTCGCACGTATCGGCATCGGCCAATGGTTCAGGTACCTGACCGGCGGGCTGGAGATTACCGGCTGCGCATTGCTGTTGAATGCATCGACCAGAAGGCCCGGCGCGCTGCTGCTGTTGAGCATGATGCTTGTCGCCATCTGCACGCATGTATTCGTGATAGGCGGCAACCCGACGCCGGCGATCGTGCTTGCGATCGCCTGCGGCTGGATCTCCATCGCGGAACGACGTCGTCATACCGGTGGGCCGGCCCGGTCGGCCAGCCTCCCATTCACTGATTCGAGCGAGGTGACCAAATGAAAGCAATGGTGGACGAGGCCCGCAAGGCAGTCGCATTGAGCTATTTGCGGGCAGTCGACAGCGGCGGAATCACGGAATCGGGCGGGTCGATCATCGACCTGTTCGCAGACGACGCGATCGTTCATTTCCCGAAGTGGGGCACAGCGCGAGGCAAGGCCGAGATCGGACGGATGTTGATGGACGTCACGGCGCTGCTCCAGTCGGTCAATCATCACCTCGACGCTGTCAGCTGGGTGTTTTCCGGCGGCGACGTGGTCGTTTGCGAAGGCACGAGCCACGGCATTCATCGCGATGGGGCGTGGCAGGCCGACTCGCCTGCCTGGGGTGCGGGCCACTGGTGCGATGTGTTCGAGATCCGTGACGGACTGATTCACCGCTGCTTCGTCTATCTCGATCCCGATTATGCCGGGCGGGATACCGAGCGCTATCCGTGGATTCAGCGCTAGCGGTCGGTGGCAGGCAGGACTGTCGCGTTCGACGCGATGAAGGAGAAGATCATGTCCAGCTGGAATCATTCGTTGCGCGCGATGGTCGAGGACTGGCTCGCTCCGGATCCTGCCAGCGGCATCCGCATCACGGCATTCAGAAACAGGCGATCCGACCGTGAATGCTATGTGCGCGTCGAAACGCTCAAGGCGGAAGGTCCCGTTGCGCTGTTTTTCTTTCGCCACCGTGACGGTGCATGGCGGATTTTCCCGCCGGCCCGGGAGCGCCCCGCGATGAGAGCCGCATGAAAGGGTACGGGCGATTCACCTGCCGTACTTGAGTTGTCCGAGACACCGAACGTAGGACCGCCGACGCGGAACACGACCTAGCGAGGAGACATATGAACGAAGTTCCGAATACGGCTGCCCCGGTACCCGCGGCGACTGCCGAGTACGAAATCCCCACTCAAAGCCGCCGATTCGAACACCAGGTAGCGATCGTCACGGGCGGCGCACAGGGGCTGGGCCGCGTGATCGCACGCCGCCTCGCCGAAGAGGGGGCAAATGTCGTCATCGCCGATATTCAGGATGAACGGGCCGCTCGCACCGCGGCGCAATTGTCCGATCAGACCGGCTCGATGGTGTTGCCGTATGCCGGCGATCTGAGTGAGCCGGGCGTCGCAGAGCGCATCGCCGAAGAGGTCTACGAACGTTTCGGTCGGATCGACGCGCTCGTCAATAACGCCGCTGCGCTGATCCGGATGCGGCTGATCGACTTTCCGGACGCGTTGCTGGAGGACGCCGTCAAGTGGAACGTGTGGAACACGTTGCGCACGTGCAAGGCCGTGCTGCCGTACATGCTCGAGCGCCGCTACGGCCGCATCGTGAATATCGGCGGTGAAGCATGGAGAACCGGGCTGCCGTTTCACACGGTGCTCGCCGGTGTCGGCAAGGGGTCGATGGTTGGTCTGACGGCGACGCTTGCAGGCGAAACGCTGCGTGACGGCATCACGGTCAATTGCGTGTCGCCAGGTGCCGTCGATTCGAGTGCCGACGGCGATCCGGACCCGCAGCCTGCAGGCTTTCGCGATCCGACCTGGACACCGCCCGACGTCTTGGACGAACTCGTCAAGATGGTCAGCAGTTCGGCCGTGGGCATCGGGCGTCCCGCGCATCCGACCGAGGTCGCGGCCGCGGTCGCGTTCTTCGCGTCGCACGAAGCGTCGTTTGTCACCGGCCAGCACATTGGCGTGAGCGGTGGCATGGCGATGCTCTGAGAGCGGCGCCGCGACGACAAGCCAAATTCTATTGGAGGAAACACATGCAACGACCGAATATCGAGCAGCTGGTCGAGGACGACCGTACGCGCGGAACGTTTCGCGTGCACCGGAGCGCGTTTACCGACCCCGCTGTTCTCGAGCGCGAGCGCAGCGAAATTTTCGATCGCTGCTGGCTGTATGCCGGTCATGAATCGGAATTGTCCAAGCCCGGCGATTACATCACGCGCAAGGTCGGCGGGCGGCCGCTTCTGCTGACGTGCGACGCATCGGGTCAGCACCGGGCATTTCTCAACAGCTGTCCGCATCGCGGCAATGCGGTGTGTCGGGAACGGTCGGGCAGCGCGCGCGTGTTCACGTGCTTTTATCACGCCTGGTCGTTCAATCTCGAAGGTTCGCTGGTCGGTCTTCCCGGCGAAGACGCGTACACGGCTGCGTTCGACAAGACGCAGATGGGGCTGAAACCGGTGCCGCGCTTCGAAAGCTATCGCGGCATGATGTTCGTCAGCTTCGATCCGGAGATCGTCGATTTGTGCACGTATCTCGGTGACGCGCGCGAGTACATCGACGCCATGCTCGACTACGGCGGTGACGACGTCGAAGTCGTGCCGGGCGCGCAATCGTACAGCATGCGCGCGAACTGGAAGCTGCTGGTGGAAAACAGCATCGACGCGTATCACGTCATGTCGACGCACCAGCGCTATTTCCGGCAGTTCCTGCCGGACATCGGCATGGACCCGAACAAGTGGATCGGTCCGGGCGCGATGTCGAACACCCGCGGCATTGCACTGAACAACGGGCATGCGCTCATCGAGAGCCCGCTCTTGCCGACACCGCTGGCCGGCAATGCCCAAAAGGAACTCGAAGGCATTCGAGCAGGACTCGACGAAAAATTCGGCAAGGAGCGCGCGCACTGGATTGCCGACCACAGCCGCAACATATTCATCTACCCGAACCTGATCCTGATTTCGTTGTGGAGGACCGTCCGCACGTTCTATCCGGTATCGCCCGATTTCATCGAAATCGACGCGTGGGCGCTTCTGCCGAAGAACGAATCGCATGAACTGCGGGAGCGGCGCTTCGAAAACTTCATTTCGTTCCTCGGGCCGGCGGGGTTCGGTACGCCCGATGACGTGTCGGGGCTGGAGGGGTGCCAGCGTGCGTTCGCGTCGCAACGGGAAATCGGCTGGTCCGATATATCGCGCGGCATGGGGCGCGCACCGCTCGCCAGCGACGAGTTACAGATGCGGGCGTTCTGGCGTCGCTGGCACGCGATGATGCGCGGGATCGAGGGGCCGACGGACTGCTCCGACTCGCCCGTGACGACTACAGCCTGACGAGGGAATGTGATGCTCGAAAAAGCAAATGATCCGACATCGGCGACGAACGGCCAGGACGCACCGATCACCGTCAACGAGGTCGAGCGGTTCCTGTTCGAGGAGGCCGCGCTGCTCGACGACTGGAAGCTGGATGCATGGCTCAAGCTCCTGACCGACGATGCGCGCTATCTGGTGCCGCCGCTCGACGTACCGCAAGCCGATCACAGGGACACGCTGTTCCTCGTCGCCGACAACAACGACACGCTGCGCTCGCGCGTCGGTCAACTGATGGGGCGTTCGGTGTGGGCCGAGAATCCACGGTCGAGAACGCGCCGCTTGATTACCAACGTCCGGATCCTGGAATCCGACGGCAATCAGGCGACCGTTGCCGCGAACTTTGCCGTGTGGCGTTTCCAGTTCGAGCAGACCGATGTCTATGTCGGCCAATACCGGCATATCGTCGTGCGCGGACCGGAGGGGTTGCTGTTGCGCGAGCGGCGTGCGGTGCTCGATCTCGAGAGCCTGCGTCCGCACGGCAAACTGAGCTTCATTCTTTGAGCAAACGGCGCACACGCCGCGCCGGCGAACCAACTGGACGAACGCCATCATGATTCGTTACCGAAAGCTCGGTTATGTCGAGCTGAATGTCAGCAGCCTCGCGCGTGCGCGCGAGTTTTACGAGCGCATCGTAGGGTTGCAGTGGGTCGGCACGCGCAGCGACGGCGCCGAACTGTTCCGCTGCGACGACGAGCCCTATTCGGTGGTGCTGCATGAAAAATCGCCGGCCGGCTTTCGCCGCGCGGGCTGGATGCTCGAGGACGAGACGCAGTTCGACACGCTGCACGGGAAGCTCCGTGACCACGATGTGCCGTACGAGATCGTCGGCGATGCCGAATGCGGCGATCGGGGAATCGCGCGCGCGACCCGTATCGTCGAACCGAATACCCGGGCAACGCTCGAATTCTACGTGCGCGGGCCCGCGTCGGACGCGTTCGCGTTCGAGGTTTCGCACACCCGCATCCTGCGCCTGGGCCACGTTGTCTTCAGCACGCCGCATCGTGCGGCAGCGCAAGCGTTCTTTCGGGAGGTGCTCGATTTTCTCGACTCGGACAGCATTGGCGAGATGGCGAGCTTCATGCGTCCGGCCGGCAGTCCATATCACCACGGGCTGGGTATCGGTGCCTCCGAGCACGCCCATTTCCATCACCTCAATTTCATGGTGGAGTCGATCGACGACGTGGGGTGCGCGATGAACCGCTGCGACCGCAGCCAGGTTCCTGTCGTGTACGGTCCCGGGCGGCACCCGGCTTCGCAAAGCGTGTTCCTGTATTTTCTCGATCCCGATGCATTGACGCTCGAGTACAGCTTCGGGATGGAGGAGTTCGCCGACGACGGTGCGCGTGCCGCGCGCGTATTGCCGCCGAAACCGGAGTCGGTCGACATGTGGGGCTCATTGCCCGACCCGCGAATGGGTGCGGTCGGCGAGATGGACGCTGCCGTCATCCAGTCGTCGCCGCGGTAAGGCGGCGCGTCCCTTGCTGCCGGTGGCGTGACCCAGAGCGAGGCCGCGGCCGGCAGCGAGGCGATCGAATCTTCAAGGATACATCGAGGTTCTCATGCATCAGCCGTTGCTTATGTTACGCGTCAATCGCATCACCGACGAGACGCCGGAAATCCGCAGTTTCGAACTGGTGGATGATACCGGCAGTCCATTGCCCGAATTTACGGCCGGCGCGCACATCGATGTTCATCTGGAGCCCGGGCTGGTGCGGCAGTATTCAATCTGCAACGGCCCGGAACAGACCGGTTCCTATACGATCGCGGTCAAGCGGGAAGCGCAGTCGCGCGGCGGCTCGAGCGCGATGCATGACCGGTTGCATGTCGGCGATCTGGTCGGCGTGACCGGACCGCGCAACCACTTTCCGCTGGCGGCGGACGCACAGGAAAATTTGCTGTTCGGCGCCGGAATCGGCGTGACGCCTCTGCTGAGCATGGCGCGACACCTGCATGCGGCGAACCGCTGGTTTCACCTCGAGTATTTCACCCGCTCACCGGCGCATACGGCATTTGCCGATGTGCTGGCCGGTCCGGATTTCGCTGCACACGTGACGATTCATTACGGCGTGGAACCTGCCGAGTTGGCCGCTTACCTCGAGGCGCGGCTGGCATGGCGCCCCGCCGGCCGTCACATCTATACGTGCGGACCGCGCCCGTTCATGGACCTCGTCTCGCAGAAGGCGGCGCAATGCTATCCGGCCGACGCGGTGCACCTGGAGCATTTCCAGGCAGATCCGTCGCTGGCCGATGCGCCGCAGGCGCGTTTTACGGTCAGGCTTGCGCGCAGCGGCACGGAACTGGAAGTCCCTGAAGGGGAGTCCATCGTCGATGTGCTGGCGCGAAATGGCGTGCGGGTCGACGTGATGTGTCAGCAGGGCGTTTGCGGAACGTGCCTGACGAATGTACTCGAGGGCATACCCGATCACCGCGATGCGTTCCTTTGCGATGCCGAAAAAGCGTCGAACGACAGGATGCTGCTGTGCTGCTCCCGTGCCCGCAGTCCACGCCTCGTACTCGACCTGTAGCCATCGACTCGTCCGAAAGGTTCTGAAAAGGAATCGCGACACATGTATACGCCTCATCGCGCCGATCCGGCGTTGCTGTCCGGGGCGCCGGAAACGCACGGAAATTGCGGGTGCATCGACGTGCATACGCATATCGTTCCGCATGATTTTCCGCGGTATCTCGGCGGTGTACCTGACGTACCGTGGCCATCGATGGCGGCCGCACAACCCTGCCATCGGCACGTGATGGTGTCGGGGAAGGTATATCGAACTGTTTCGCATCATGCATGGGATGTGCAGCAGCGTGTCTCGGACATGGACACCGCCGGCATCGAGCGTCAGGTCCTGTCGCCGATGCCCGAGCTGCTCGCGTACTGGATGAGTCCGTCCGACGGCGCCGCGATGGCGCGCTATCTGAACGAAACGACGGCGACGATGGTTGCGGCTGCACCGAATCGGCTCGTCGGGCTCGGTGCAGTGCCCTTGCAGGATGTCGATCGCGCGATCGTCGAACTCGATTTCGCGATGCATGAACTCGGGCTGAGCGGCGTCGAGATCGGCGGCAACGTCAACGGCGTGCCCATCGGCGACGCGCGCTTGCGGCCTTTCTTCGAGGCAGCCGAACGATGGGGCGCCGCCATCTTCGTCCATCCGTTGCGGCCGGTAGGCCTCGAGCGCCTTGTCGGTCCGGCGGCACTGGAGCAGGTGCTCGCGTTCCCGGGGGAAATCGGCCTTGCCGCGGCGTCGATGATCACCGGCGGGACCTTGGCGCGACTTCCGCGCCTGCGCATCGCGTTCAGCCATGGCGGCGGCTCGTTGCCGATCCTGCTGCACCGCCTGCAGCATGCGTGGGAGACGATCGCGCCTTTGCGGGATGCGATCGAGATAGCTCCGCGCGACGCCGCGCGCACGATGTATTACGACGATTTGTTGTACGGCGCGGATGCGGTCGCATCCGTCATTCGAGCAATGGGGCCGACCCAGGTCATGATCGGATCGGATTACCCGTTCGCGATCATGGACAAAGATGCCGTAGCGCGGGTTGCGGATCTGGACCTTCACCCCGAATGGGTATCGCTGCTGCGCGGGCGCAACGCGCAGCGTTGGCTGGGCCTCGACGAGAGCCGGCGGTCGCCGCATACGCCGGAGCATGCCGCCGGCTGATCTGGCCGATCATTCCGACAGCGTCGACGTCAATTTGGTCGCCGCAAACTTCGTCAACGCCTTGACCGCGACCGACAGATGGCGACGACTCGAATAGACGACCCAGGCGCCGCCCTGGTCGTGCCGATATTCAGGCAACACGCGAATCAGTTTCCCGGCCGCCAGGTCTTCGGAGATGGCGGCGAACGGTAACAGCGCGATGCCCAGCCCCAGCCGCGCGGCATGCAATTGACTGCGCGCCGTGCTGGAATGAAAGCGGCCCTTGACCGTCACCTCGCACGGGCCGTTTGGACCTTCGAGGCGCCAGCGCATCTGCGAATCCAGCGTTGGCGCACCGATGCATTCGTGTTCGGCCAGCTCTTCGAGGGTCCGCGGGGTGCTGGTTCTGCTCAGGTACGCCGGGCTTGCAACGAGATACTGATAGGTATTGCCGAGTCGCTGCGCAACGAGGCTTGAATCCTGCATGGGCCCAACGCGAAACGCCAGGTCGATGGAATCCGCGATGATGTCGACGCGCTCGTCGGTCAACAGGAAATCCAGATGCACCTGCGGATAGAGCGCGAGAAAATCGGCGACGTTTTCGATCTTGAAGTAATCGAAGAAATCCGCCGGCGCGGTCACGCGCACTGTGCCGCGCGGTTCGAGGACGGAGTCCGACACCTCGAGGCGGGCGCGGTCGATATCGTCGATGCTGGATGAGCAACTCTCGTAAAACTGTCGCCCCGCAGTGGTGAGGCTGAGCTTGCGCGTCGAACGTTGAAGCAGGCGCGTGCCAAGTTCTTCTTCGAGATGCTGAACGCGTCGGCTGACGGTGTTGGGAGGAATTTCCAGGCGGCGTCCGGCTTCCGCGAAACTGCCCGCGCGAACAGAATGGACGAAGAGGGAAACGTTGTTGAGATCGATGCCCATCGCACTCACATAGGGACAGATAATTCAAAATTATAACGATGTCTCAGCCATCCTCTCCATCGGGAATCACACGTAGAGGAGCCGGACTTCGTCGAAAGCGAAAGCGTGCGGTCGAAAAATTCCCGCCGTACCGTGGCCGCGATTCCCTCCGTGTGCGGACGACAGAAGTACAGATTGACTCGCTACTCAAGCATTCGACAGCGATCCATACTTGAATCAGATCGAGTCGTTACATTGATACGGAACGGATCAGCTGTCCGGAGACGTATCGATGATGATGGTTCGTATAACGATATATCGATCATTTCGCTTGCAATGACGACGCATTCAGCGTTTCCGCGATGCCGGCGGAAGCGGGTCTGATGAACAACGGGCCGACGGCGATGTATCGGAATCGGGAAGCGTCAAACGTACTTCAACGGAGTAGCCGTGCAATCTAATTACAAGGTGGTCACATATTCCACGGATTCGCTGTCCGCTCGAGCCGGGATCGTCATCGACGAATCGGTGTTCGACGCCGAATCCATTCTCGCCGGCGAAGCCGCCAGCGGTGCAGGCCTGTCGGTGCAGGCGTTGCTCGAAAGCTGGTCGGACCATAGCCGGAAACTGTCGGCGTATGCGTCGGGCACGGAAGTGCCGCACGCAGACGCGGTGCCGCTTCCGAACGTGCGGCTCTGGGCACCGCTGCCGCAGCCGGGCACGATCTATTGCGCCGGCGCCAACTATCGCGACCACGTGGAGGAAATGAGCAAGGCGCTCAACCATCCGATGCCCGACGATTTGCGCGCCTATTTCGGTGCGCCGTGGTTCTTCATCAAACCGTCGCGGAGTTGCGTGGTCGGCCCGCACGCACGAACGAAGCACCCGGAGCATGCGGCTACGGTGGACTGGGAGGCCGAACTGGCTGTGGTGATCGGCAAGCCGGCGCGTAACGTGTCGGCGGAGGATGCATTGCAGTACGTGGCCGGTTACACGATCGCCAACGATCTGTCCGCACGTGATCTGATGCGTCGTCCGCAGATGCCGGGCGGCACGCCGTTCCATTACGACTGGACGTCGCACAAGGCTTTCGAGGGCGCCTGTCCGATGGGGCCGTGGATCGTTCCCGCGGACCAGGTCGACGATCCTCAATCGATCGGCATTCGCCTGAGCGTCAACGGCGTACGCAAACAGGATTCGAACACGAGTCAGATGATCTTCTCGCTCGCCGAGCAGATCGCGCACCTGTCGAAGGCCGTCACGCTGAATCCGGGCGACGTGATCCTGACTGGCACGCCGGCCGGCGTGGGTGCCGCTACACGGGAATTTCTCGCGGCGGGGGATCGCGTTCGAGTCGAAATCGACGGGCTGGGCGTGCTCGAAACCAGCATCGCTTGACCGTCGAGGCGAGGAGGAAGTCATGAGCTATATCAGGGAAATCGTCCCGGACGCGCATGCGGATCCGAAGACGGAAACCTCGGTCATCAAGCCTTACGTGATGTCGCACGGTACGCTCGAATGCCGCGAGCTCGCGACGTCCCGAAAGTTCTACGAGGAATTTCTCGGCCTCGAGGTCGTTCAACACTCGCCGGTGTCGATGGCGTTGAGGTGCGGGTTCAAGTTCCACATCGTATGCGTGGAAGTCGGCAGCGAGGTTCACTCGATGAGTTTTCTCACGCACTGGGGCATCGATGTGAGTTCGCGCGAGGAAGTTGATGCGGCGCATGAAGCGGCACAACGACTCAAGGAAACGTACGGTATCCAGAACACCACGAACCCCGTCGAACAGCACGGTGTGTATTCGTTCTATCTTCAGGACAGGGACAACAACTGGTGGGAAGTGCAGTACTACGCCGGCGGATTCCAGCATGAAGACATGTTCGATTTCGGCGACCGTTACGACTCGTCCATGACGCTGACGGCATAGGCCAGGCTGGACGCGGAGCGAGACAAATCATGGAAGCGACTACCAGAACGATTACGCTGGTCCCGAGCGGACACACCTTCGACGTCGCGCCGGGCGAAAGCATTCTCGGTGCCGGCATCAAGGCAGGGCGAAGTCTGCCCTACAGCTGCAAGACAGGCATCTGCCGAGGGTGCCGCGCACGTGTTCGTAAAGGAACGATAAGTCACGGCGAAACCGCGATCGGATACCTCAGCATGCCGGAGCGAGAGCAGGGCTACGCGTTGCTGTGCCAGGCGTCCCCGGAAACCGATTGCGAAGTCGAGGTCGACGAGCTGGACGACATGACCGGCATTCGACCGCGTGTCGTTCCGTGCCGGGTCATCGGTATGTCCCGCCTGGCGCCCGACGTCATGGGGCTGCGCCTGCGTTTGCCGATGAACGAGAAGATGCGCTTTCTCGCCGGGCAGTACGTGGACATTCTGACGGCCGATGGAAGGCGCCGAAGCTACTCGATTGCGACCGATCCGGGTATCGAAGGCGTCGTGGAAATCGAGCTGCACTTGCGGCACGTGTCGGGCGGCAGCTTCACCGACCATGTCTTCACGTCGATGAAAATGCGCGACCTGCTGCGTTTCGAAGGTCCGCTAGGTACGTTCCATCTGCGTGAAGACAGTACGAAGCCGATCGTGATGCTGGCGAGCGGAACAGGGATGGCGCCAATCCTCGCCATGCTTCGCTACGCATTGCGCAAGGAGATTCATCGCACGCGGCCGATTACGGTTTACTGGGGCGGCCGGACCCGCGCGGACCTCTATCTGCTCGATGAGCTGAACGATCTGGCCGGCCAGCATGAGGGCCTGACGTTTGTGCCGGTGTTGTCCGATCCGACGACGGCGTGCGGCTGGCAGGGACGCGTCGGGTTGGTCCATCACGCGGTGATGGACGATTGCAAGGTCATGCTCGCGGACGCGCAGGTATATGCATGCGGCGCACCCGTCATGGTTGATGCCGCGCGGCGCGATTTTGTCGAAGCGTGCGGATTGCCCGAGCAGGCCTTCTTCGCGGATTCGTTCGTTTCTGAAGCTGACCGCGTGCGGAGTGCGGCGGCCGGTTGAGGCCTTCTGTTGTTGCTTCTGCGTCGCGACGTTCCGGTTTGCGGTGCGGGAGGCATTGGCAGAGTCGCGCCGTATGCATTCCGGTATCGACTCGCCAATCAGAAGCATTGACGGCACCCTCGGCCGGAATTTCATGGCGCCGGCCTTTCTCTTCCAGCTTGAGAATAATCGTGCCGCTCGGCGAGCGAATCAATAAGGAGATTTCTATCTGCTCATGAATCAGGTTTGGATGTTTTTATAAATACTAAAAATACAATTATGAGCTAAATACAAAGGAGACGTTGTGGAGAAGGAGAGATTTGGTGGAGTGACAAGGTGCGCCGTGTTCGCCGGCGTATTGGCGTTATTTTCCGCGTCCGCTCAGGCGACGAACGGGAATTTGATGACAGGGTACGGATTTTCGGCCGCCAGCATGGGCGGCGCGTCAATCGGGTTGCCGCAGGATGCGCTGGGTGGGGCGAACAATCCGGCGGGAATGGCATACGTGGGAACACGCTTTGACGTCGATATGGCGTTCTTCCATGGCTATTCCGATGCAACTTATGGTTTTACCGGAAACACGCAGTCGACCCACGTCAACACGCCAATGCCGGAATTGGGTGTCAACTATGAAGTTACGCCAAAGCTGACGCTCGGGGTGTCGATGTATGGTGCGGGAGAGAAAACCGAATATGGTCGGCCGACATTGCCGCTACCTGGCGTTCTCGATGCCAAATCGTATCTGCTTCAACTCAACGTCGCGTCTACCATAACCTACAAGATCACGCCCACGCTTGCAGTAGGTGCATCGGTGATCGGTGGTTTCGAGCAATTCCGGGTCAGCGGATTCGTGGTGCCCGGGGCCTCCGGGGCCCTCCAGCCGGTGCCGAGCCACGGAACTGCAACGGCATACGGTATCGGTGGCGCGCTCGGCGTCTTATGGAAACCCGTTTCCAGGCTGTCGGTTGGCGCGAGCTACTATACAAAAATGCGCTACGGGCGCTTGTCCGGATACGCGGACGACGTTCTTCTCAAGTATGGCGGGCATATTGACGGGCCGGAACGGTATGGCGTCGGGATCGCGTTCGAACCGTTCGATCGCTTCAAGGTTGCCTTCGACTGGTTGCATATCAACTGGAGCACCGTGGCGGCCTTGGCCGATCCGGCGACGTTCGGATGGCGCAACCAGAACGTCTATCGTGTTGGCGTTTCTTACGCGTTGGGATCCAAATGGGTGCTCATGGCAGGCTACAGCCATGCGAATTCGCACGTCGACACCGACCATACGCTCGCTGCGTTCTTTAGCCCCGCGGTTTCCGAGCAGGCCGTGACCTTGGGTGCCACTTATCACGTCGATTCGAAGAACGACGTATCGTTTGGTCTCGAGCATACGATACCGAGAACGATGATCGGAACAGGACCGAGCACCGGCACGAACCTGAAAGTCGGCTATGACTTCTTCCGTCTCGCCTACTCGCATCGATTTTGATGCATCCATGGATCGATCGCGTCGAACGCCGGAATCGGAAGAAACGATACGCACGTTCGATAAGTCTTGAATACGTATGCGCCGCCAGCGGGGAATGGCGGCGCATATCGTTAACCCTCGCCACTGCTGCCGACGGATGATTCCTGGATGGTGCCGGGTATTCCGTCGTTTCGCCGCGCGGACGCGACTTCCGCGATCGACTGGATCGAGGTAACGACACCGTGTGTTCGCGACCGTCGGAGCACTTCCACCGGTTGCCTAAGCGCCGCTTATGATCAGCACAACCCGGGCTAAATCAGATCGGTCGGTCACTCGACCGGAGTAAGTTGCCTCATCGGACCGACGACCATGACCAGGACGGTCAGGGCCGTCCGGTCGCAGGGGCGACGTTGCGCGGTGCACGGAGACGTTCGCGCAACGCCGAGCACGATCATAGTCGGTAAAGAACGTAGGCAATCAGGAAGATCATGACCTTCAAGCGCACTTTCCATGCCGTCGAGACTCACTCCGGTGAGCCGATGCGCGTGATCACCGGTGGCGTTCCCCATATCCCGGGCAACACGGTCTACGAGCAGATGAAGTGGCTCGAGCAGAACGACGACCAGATCCGCATGCTGATGCTGCGTGAGCCGCGCGGCTATCCTCCGCTCTGCTGCAACCTGGTGGTGCCGGCAAAGCATCCGGATGCGGCGGCGGGGTACATCATCATGGAGCAGGTCGAATATCCGGTGATGAGCGGCGGCAACACCATTTCGGTTGCAACCGTGCTGCTGGAAACCGGGATGATCCCGATGCAGGAGCCCGTGACCGAGTTCCAGCTCGAAGCGCCGGCGGGACTGATCGGCATCCGGGCCGAATGCAGCAACGGCAAGGTCACGTCGGTCACTTTCAAGAACGTGCCGGCGTTTGCCGCCCACATCGAGAAAGTCATCGACGTGCCGCATCTCGGCAAGGTCACCGTGGACGTGGGCTGGGGCGGCATGTTCTACGTGATCGCCGACGTTCGCCAGTTCAAGGGCCTCGAGCTGAAGCCCGAGCACGGTCGGGAAATCACCCGGGTCTCCGCGCTGATCCTGAAGGCAGCGCAGGAGCAGCTGCCCGTCGCGCATCCGCATTATCCGGGATACGGCATCACGATCGCGCAACTGTCAGGTCCGACGGAAAATCCGAACGCGGACTGGAAGAACGCCGTCACGGTGGCCAGCGGGGCAATCGACTTCGACAATCCGGCGACGTGGACTGGCGCCATCGACCGGTGCCCGTGCGGAACGGGCACGTCTGCGAAGATGGCCACCCTTCATGCCAAGGGCCAACTGGACCTGAACCAGCCATTCCGGCACGAAGGCGTGCTGGGAACCGTGTTCACGGGCAACCTCGTCGAGCGGGCCAGCGTCGGCGATATCCAGGCTGTCGTGCCGACGATCTCCGGCCGCTCGTGGATCTACGGCTACAACACCTATGTGCTCGATCCCGACGATCCGTTCGTCAACGGCTTTACGATGGGCGACATCTGGGCATGACACAGGGCGGCCTGGCAGGCCATCGATCGACAGGACAGGCAGGCATGCGGGCGACCCGGGCACCTCGAAACGGCTCGGGTCGTCCATTGCATTTGGGGGGATAGACGATGAAATACGAGCGTGAAGCAGCGCGGCAGGTAGCATTCGACGCAATCAAGGCGGTGGGTGCGAACGATGCGATCGCGCATTCGCTCGCCGAGGCCGTGATATCGGCTGAACTGGCCGGCAGCAAGGCGGTGGGCTTTGCCCACCTTCCGGATTACCTGGATGGTTTCGCGAAAGGCAGGATTGCCGCGAGTGCCGAGCCGGAAGTGAGTTTTCCGGCCCTGGCGGCGGTGCGGGTCGATGCACGCGGCGGGATTGCGCAACTGGCCTATGACCGCGTGTTCGACGAACTCGTCGACCGGGCGAAGACTTACGGCGTTGTCACGCTCGCCGTGTCGAACAGCTTCACCGTCGGCGAACTCGGCTACTACACGCGCCGACTGGCGGAGTCGGGCCTGGTCGCGCTCGGCACCTGCAATGCGACGGCGCAGATGACCACGCTGGAGAGCGGCAAGGCCGTGTTCGGAACCAATCCGGTGTCGTTCGCCGCGCCGGTTGCGAACGAGCGGCCGTTCGTGATCGACCAGGCATCGAGCGCGACCGCATTCGTCAACGTGCGCAAGGCCGCGGAAACGGGCGAGGCGATTCCCGACGGATGGGCGGTGGACGGGCAAGGCCTGCCGACCACGGACGCGCGCGCGGCGATCAGCGGCCTGCTGTTGCCGTCCGGCGGCGCACGCGGCGCCAACATCGCGATGATGATGGAGATCCTGGCTGCGGGCGTAACCGGCGCCAACTGGTCGATGGACGCGCCGCCTTACGCGCGAGGGAGCGAGACGCCGGGCGTCGGGCTTTTCGTCGTGGCCGTGAAGGCCGATGTGTTCGCCGGCGATTTCGAAGCGCGCCTGGCCGCGCAGATCGCAAGGCTGGCGCAAGCCGGCGTGCGGATTCCGGGCAGTCACATCAAGGTGCGCGAGATCGACGTGCCGGACGACGTCATGAACCGGGTCCGTGCGCTCGGATCGGCCGGCTGAGCCGTAGGCCGCCCCGGCTCGCGGGGCGGCAGAACGCGCGGGCAGTCGTAGTCAGTCGTCGATCCGGTTGCGCTGCAACGCTGCATTGACGTCACTCGGCGGGCGCAGCACCCCGGATGAATCGCGACTGCTGCCGCGTGCGGTACTGGCGACCTGCTTCGAGCATGGCGATGCTGCCAAGAATGAGGACGGCGGCCATGATCTCCGCCAGTCCTGCTGCTTCACCGGTGCTCCACCCGATGAGCAGCGCGACCACGGGCGTGATGTACACGGCGCCCGCAGCCGCCACGGCGCCGAGTTTCTGCAGCAGGTAGTAATACAGAATAAATGCCGAGCCGGTGCCGAGCAGCCCGAGTCCGATCACGATCCCGGCCGTCGCACGGCTGTCCTCGAAGATCCGCCCGATGCCGTGGACGTCGGTCAGTGCGGCAAGCATCAGCAACGCGACGCCCATCTGCCAGGTCACGATGGCCAGCGGCGCGAGGCCGGTCGGCGACAGGAAGCGCCGGGCGTAGATGTACGAAAATCCGAAGAGGGCCGACCCGGCCATCATCCATGCGATGCCCGCCAGGCTGATGGCGTCGCCATTGCCCATGCCCGCCCACGGCCGCGCGATCAGCACGATGCCTGCCATGCCCAGCGCGACACCGTATTGCGTCAGGCGGTTCATCTTCTCGTTGCGCAGGAACAGGCCCGATGCCAACGACGTGAAGAGGGTTGACGATCCGCCCAGCACGCCGGCAATGCCGGACGGGAGCAGCGTCGTCCCCTGTGCCATCGCGAAGTAGGGGAACGCCGCGGCCAGCGCGGCCATCACGGCGAAATGATGCAGGTAACGTATCTGGCCGAGCCGGACCGCGCGCTGATGCCACGCGAGCGCGGCCAACGGCGCGAAACCGAACACGACGCGCAGCAGCGATATCTGGCCCGGGCTGATGAAAGCCCCTGCCCATTTCATGTACACGAAATTGGACCCCCAGAACACGCCGAGGAGGACGAAGGCGCAATAGGTTCGTATCAAGATGGTTCCGGTCCGGCGGGTTGGCGATCGACGCGGGTGCGCTTCTCGTTATGCGGGGCGCGATTGTTCGGCGCAAAGCTCGCCCGCGATTGCCCAGTCGCTGGCAGGAACGTCCTCGAAGATGACGAAGGTGTGCCTGGGTTCGATCCCGGCATGGCGCAGCAGGCTCTCCGTGATGTCGGCCGCGACGGCCTTCTTGGCGGACGCTTCCTTGCCCGCGAGCCAACTGACGCGAACGACCGGCATGGGTATCTCCTTTCTGAAGCAGATGGTTATTGATCGCGGCGCAGCACCGGCCTGGCGCCGGCGCGCATTTTCAGGCCAGTATCGAAAGAACGACAAGGCCGGTCAACGGACTATATTTTCCGCGTCGCATTACATCAGGTTATGGGAGCAAAACCGCAGGCAACGACGGCAATGCGACGCGGTGAATGCGCG
The DNA here is from genome assembly GCF_003853425.1 of Burkholderia sp. Bp9140. NCBI lineage: Bacteria > Pseudomonadati > Pseudomonadota > Betaproteobacteria > Burkholderiales > Burkholderiaceae > Burkholderia > Burkholderia sp. Bp9140. Next base: position 70,887 of record NZ_QTPQ01000021.1, on the reverse strand, counting down.
CACGCGGGACGAAGTCGACCGGCGTCACGGACGCGATGCCGGTCGATCGACGAAGGGTGTGGAAGGTCGAACGACGCCGTTCAGCGAACCGGGAGATCCTCGCGCAACCAGTCGATCAACTGGTTGACCGCGGGTGTGATCGAGCGGCCGTGAGGCACGACGACGAAATAGGCGTCGCTCATCTTGCAGGACGCGACCGACAGACGGACCAGCTCGCCGGTCGCCAGCAGGTCATGCACCATCCGGCTCCAGCCGAGTGCGACCCCTTGCCCGTATCGCGCCGCCTGGACGGCGTCGGTGTAGAGGCTGCAGCGCAGCACGTAGTTCAACCGGCTCGGGCGGTGGCCCACCGAGTGGAACCATGCGTCCCAGCCCATCCATCCCTCGTAGGTCGAATCGGATTCGACGAGCGGCAGCGCGGCAAGCGCCTGGAGCGATTCCGGCATGCCGTTTTCCTCGAGGAAGCGCGGCGAGCAGACCGGAAACACTTCCTCGTCGAACAGGAGGATCGACGTGCCGTCCGCCCACCGGCCGTCGCCATAGCGCACCGCAACATCGACTTCGACATGCCGGAGGTCGGCCGTGAACATCTGGGTGGTCAGCCGCAGCTGCAACGGGGGATTCAGTTGCTTGAGCTTGGGAAGCCGCGGCAGCAGCCGGAATTGCGCGAACGGCGCGGTCGACGCGAGGACGAGTTCCTGCTGCTCGGCGCCGGTCGACAGGCGATCGAATACACCGGCGATCTTCTGCATGGATTCGGCCACCGTCAGGTACAGCATTTCGCCCTCGCTCGTCAGCGCGATCGAGCGATGCAGGCGATGAAAGAGCCGGACGTTCAGCGTTTCCTCGAGGAACCGTACTTGCCGGCTCACGGCCGCCTGCGTCACACCCAGTTCGGTCGCGGCAAGCGTGAAGCTCGCCAGGCGCGCGACCGCCTCGAACTCGACCAGCGCCGTCAACGACGGGACGATGCGTCGATACCCTTTGGTTCGTTTTGTCATGTTCATCAGGTTGGTGTCATGCGGGGGGCAGGCTCGCGGCCGGACGGAGCACGGCCAGCGGAAATCCCGTGGCCGCGCAGCATCGACCGACGCGCCGGCGCGACATCCTGTGCTGACAAATTGCAGGGGTCAAGCCGGTGCGTCGCGGTCGCCGGAAGACGCCGGATGCCTTGCGGGACAGTCGAATCAGGGTAAATCAGGACGGGGCAAAGGTCGCATAACTTAAAGTAATGCGAAGCAGAAAATAAGGCGCGTTGACGCTACAAATTGCCACTCCAATACTTCCGCCAAAGCGCAATACAAGCATTGCGAAAATCAACCCATTGGAGGAGTACATGTCCGCGATCCCGCTCAAGACCCACCGCGAGTTGCTCGACAGCCGCAAGCCCGGACACGGGATGCCGGCCGAGCTGTTTGGCCGTCAGGACGTGTTCGAGACGGACGTCGAAGTCTTCTTCGAGAAGCTGTGGATCTTCGTTGCCGTGACGGCCGACGTTCCGGAGCCCGGCGACGTCTACGCGGTGGATATCGGCAAGTCGTCGATCCTGATCGTGCGCGATGACGACGAGAACATCCGCGCGTACCGCAACGTCTGCCGGCATCGCGGCGCACGCCTGATGAAGGGCGGTGCAAAGGCGACCGTCGGCATGGTGGTGTGTCCGTACCACCAGTGGACGTACGACCTGGACGGCAGCCTGAAACATGCGACCCACATGGGCAAGGAATTCGACACGACATGCCGGAGCCTGATCCCGGTGCACGTCAAGGTGGTCGGCGCGCATGTGTTCGTTTGCCTCGCCGACGAGGCGCCGGAGGATTTCTCGACGCTCGAGACGGTGATGGCGCCGCGCTTCGCGCCGCACGACATGCAGCGCACGAAGATCGCGCACGAGATGACGATCGTCGAGAACGGCAACTGGAAACTCGTGATAGAGAACAATCGCGAGTGCTATCACTGCGGCGGCACGCATCCCGAGCTCACGCAGTCGTTCCTTGCGCACGACTTCGGCTTCTGCCCGGACGGGCAGAGCGAGGAATCGCTGCGCGATTACGACGAATACCTTGCGCACAATGCCGCCCGCAAGGAAGAGTGGGAAGGGGCAGGCTATATCTGCGAGGCGTTCGAGTCGCTCGACGAGAGTGTCGACACGAACTTCCGTTCGCAGCGGCTCGTCATTGCCGGTGCCTGCGAATCGCAGACGATGGATACGAAGGTGGCGTGCACGAAGCTGCTCGGCGGTCTGGCGCGTCGCGATCTGGGCGATGTCCATATGTGGACCCATCACTCGTGGACCCACGTGATGAGCGATCACGCGGTGGTCGCAACCATCCTGCCGATCGCGCCGGACAAGACGGTGGTGCGAACCGTGTGGCTGGTGCACGCGGATGCGATCGAAGGTGTCGACTACGACCTGAAGACGCTGACGGAAGTGTGGGATGCCACGACGCGTCAGGATGCGGATCTGGTTGCGATCACGCATAGCGGCACGCAGGACCCGGCCTATGTTCCCGGCCCGTACTCGACCTACACGGAAGCCGCGCTCGATCAGTTCGCACGCTGGTACGACGCACGCCTGAAGGCTCACGGAATCTGAGTTTCGCCATGACTGTCAGAGAGAATTTTTGCGTGCCCGGATCGGCTGCGGAAGCACGGGATCGTTTCTCGGACCCCGGCACCTGGGAGCGCGCGGAGCAGCAATGGTCCAGCGGCGAACGCAAGACGCTGGTGTGCTGCAGGGTGCGTGCCGAAACGCACGACGTCCGGACGTTCGTGTTCCGTGCGAAAGACGGCCAGGCCTTCAGCTTCGAGCCCGGCCAGTTCATCACCGTATCGGCCGACATCGGCGGCGCGCCGGTCAGCCGCTGCTACACGATCTCGTCGCCGCCGACGCGGCCGTACACGTTGACGATCACGGTCAAGCGCACGCCCGGCGGGATCATGTCGAACTGGTTGCACGACACCATGCGGCCTGGGGTCGAACTGGATGCGTTCGGTCCGTCCGGCATCTTCACGCCGGCCTGCGCGCCGGCCGTGAAGATGCTGTACCTGTCCGCCGGCTCGGGCGTGACGCCGCTGATGTCGATGACGCGCGCGGCGATCGACCTCGGCCTGAATCTCGATATCGTGTTCGTTCACAGTGCGAGAACGCCCGACGACATCATCTTTCGCGACGAGTTGAACCGGCTGCGCGAAGACGCGGACCATCTCCAGGTGGTTCACGTGTGCGAAGCGCTGGGGACCGAGGCTGGCTGGAGCGGCCCGATCGGCAGGCTGAGCGTCGAACTCCTGCGCCAGTCCGTGCCGGACTATCGCGACCGCGAGGTGTTTACCTGCGGCCCGTCGGGCTATATGAACGCCGTCAGGGATCTCCTCGTTCAGGGCGGTCACGACCCGGCCCGCTACCATCAGGAAAGCTTCAACTTTGCCGAAACGGTGGCGCCGCTTGAGGACGTTGCCGAGGCATCCGGCAACGCGGAGCAAGGGGCGGACGGCACCTATACGGTCCGGCTGGCCAAGTCGGGAAAGACGTTCGCGATGAATGCGTCGGAGACGGTGCTCGCCGCCGCACGCAAGAACGGCGTCGCGTTGCCGTCCTCGTGCAGCCAGGGCATTTGCGGCACGTGCAAGACCGCGGTGCTCGAAGGGTCCGTCGACATGCATCACAACGGCGGCATTCGTCAGCGGGAAATCGACAAGGGCCTGCGTCTGATGTGCTGCAGCCGGCCGACGTCGGATCTCGTGCTGGATCTGTAGTCCGCGCCGGACCTTCGGGTTCCGGTTTCCCCGCCTTCGGTCGGGCAACGTCCCGGGCAGCTTCGCCACGAAGCCGTCTCGGGACGTCTTCATCCCGGTCCGTTCATTCCCTTGCGTTGCAATCGTGCACGACGTCTCGCTCGCCCCGGATTCGACACCGCGCCATTTCGGGTTTCTCATGCTTCCGTCGTATTCGATGATCGCGTTCACGAATGCGCTGGAAGCGCTGCGCATCGCCAATTACGTGGACCGTATCGAGCACTATCGCTGGACGGTCTTCTCCGTCGACGGCGTCCCCGTCGAAGCCAGCAACGGCATCGCGATCCGGCCCGTGCAGGCGCTGGATCCATCCGGCGATCTGCCGGACGTGATGATCGTATGCGGCGGCACGCACATCCGGGAAACGGTGGATGCGCGGCTGCGGCAGGCGCTCGTCGCGCTCGCGAGCCGCGGGATCGCATTGGGTTCGCTGTGCAGCGGCGCGTATGCGCTGATGTCGGCGGGTTTGCTCGACGATTACCGTTGCACCGTGCACTGGGCGGATTTGTTCAGGTTGCGCGCCGAGTTTCCGGACGTCCGGATCACGCGCGAACTGTTTGTCGTCGATCGCGACCGCATGACCTGTACCGGTGGCACCGCGCCGCTGGACATGATGCTCAACCTGATGTCGACGCATCTTGGCCCGCATCTGGTCGTTCGCGTGTCGCAACACCTGATTCTGACGAGGCTGCGCGGCGCGAGCGAGCACCAGCCGATACCGGTCGGTGCGCGTCTCGAGTCGGCACGTGCGGAGCTGGTGGAGGCGGTGAAGCTGATGGAGGCCAACGTCGAGGAGCCGCTTTCGTTCGACGAAATCGCGCGGCTCGTCGGACTGTCGGCGCGCCAGATGCAGCGCGTGTTCAAGGAATATCTGAACGCGTCTCCGCGCAAATACTACCTGAGCGTCCGCTTGAAGCACGCGCAAGGGCTCTTGCGCGCCGGCAACGATTTCATCGCGCACGTATCGAGCCGTTGTGGATTCCCGTCCGCATGCAGTTTCAGCAAGGCATATCGACGGGAGTTCGGCCATGCGCCGATTGCCGAGCGTCGCATGCCGCGTCACGCATAGACGGCCATCGAGATCGAACCGGCACGATCGTCCGGACGGCCGGGCGGGCAGGGCCGTTCGCGATCCGGCGCACGGCCCGCCCCGCCTCGCGGTTGCGTCGCTTGCTTACTTCTGCCCGAGCCAGACCGCGAACTTCTGGTTCAGGTCGTCGGAATGATCGGCCCAGAATGCGACGTTGGTGTCGATCGCGTTCTTCTGGTTCTGCGGCGCGGTCGGCAGGTAGGGCGCGACCTTCGGATCGACCAGCTTGACCGACGACTGGCGCAGCGGCCCGAGCGCCGTGGCCGAGGCCAGCTTCGCGAGGGCTTCGGTCGAGGTCGCATGACGAATGAAGTCCTGGGCGGCCTTCTGGTTCTTCGACCCCTTCACGATCGCATAGCCTTCGATGTTCTTGACCTCGCCATCCCACAGGAATCCGAACGGCTTCCTGTCCTGCGTGGCGGCGACGTAGATCCGGTTGTTATAGGCGCTCGTCATCGTCACCTCGCCGTCGGCCAGCAACTGCGGCGGCTGCGCGCCGGTTTCCCACCAGACGATCGACGACTTGATCGTATCGAGCTTCCTGAATGCGCGCTTCAGGCCGTCGGGCGTCGCGAGCGTCTTGTAGACGTCCGCGGCGGGGACGCCGTCGGCGAGCAGTGCCCACTCGAGCGCGGCTTCCGGCGACTTGCGCAGCCCGCGCTTGCCGGGGAACCGCTTCAGGTCGAAGAAGTCCGCGATCTTCGACGGCTCGCCGCCCTTGAACGCGTTCTTGTTGTACGTGATCACCGTGGACCATGCGACGTTGCCGACCAGGCAGTCCGACAGGCCGCCCGGCATGAAGTCGGACTTGGCCGCGGCACCGGTCGTGGCGGCCGGCAGGGACGCGGGATTGATCTTCTCGAGCAGGCCTTCATCGCACGCGCGCGTGGCGTCGGCGAGCTGCATGTCGACCACGTCCCACGTGACGTTCTTCGTCTCGACCTGGCTGCGGATCTGGGCAATCCCGCCGTTGTACGTATCGGTCTTGACGTTCGTTCCCGATTGCGACGCGAACGGACGCACCGCGGTCGCGTTTTGCGCGTCCTGATACGAGCCGCCCCATGACGAGAAAACGAGTTCGGCGGCCGTGGCAGGCAGCGCCGCCATGCCGATCACGACGAGTGCCAACGCCTTCAAAGAGTGATTCATTTAAAGCCTCATCAAGAAATGTGCAGAAGTCTCCGCGGTAGTTTTCGAGCGGCAGACGGCTTTCGATCGAAGCCGAAATGGTGCGTCTGCCGCGGTCGGCACACCCATCTGAATCTCCGCCGCGCACCCTTTCACGTGATCGGGCTGGCGGCGGGTACTCATACGTCGTGCTTGCGAGCTGCCTTCGATGATGCCGCGATCCGCAAGCCCGCATTCCGGTCGCGAATCGATCTTGGGGTGGACGAAATTGCATCGACGCTTCCCAACGGACGCTTATGCATAGATAAAGGCGCGCTTACGATATCGCGCCCGCCGGTCGCGACGCGTAGTGTTGGCCGACGCGCGAACATGAACACGCGTGTCACCGGTGCGCGCCGCGTGACATGCGTGCGGACACGAAATCGAGGGCGACGCTATGTACGATGAGGCCGGCGGTCAGATCCATCGCGGCGACGGGCCGATACTGGTCGCGGCGCCGCATGTCGGGACGGCGATTCCGGAGGCGTTGCAGGCGCTGCGCGCGTGGCGCGCCGTCCAGGAGACGCCGGTGGATCCAGGCGGCGCAAGGCTGCAGGAAGCCGCCGCGGCGCGCGGGATTTCGTGCGTGGCCGCGCGCATGCATCCGTGCGTGATCGACGTCAACATGGCCGCCGACCGTCAGTCGCTTGCGTCCGAACTTGGCCGCAGCGCGCTGTGCCGGCCCCATTCCCCATCGGGGGAACGCCTTTACGGCGGGATGGCCGAGCTGTCGGAAGTCGAAGTGATGCGGCGCGTACGACAGTACTGGCAGCCCTATCACGACGCACTCGCAAGCGAATTGAAGCGACTGCGCGAGATCCATGACGACGTACTGCTCGTCGTGCCGCACGCAAGCTCGCGGCTTTCGCCGTTTCAACACCCGTCCGGCGCGTCTGATTGCAACGTGGGAACGAACCGCGGGGCATCATGCGACCGGCTCCTCGTCAGCACGCTGACGAAGTCGGTCAAGCGCGGTGGACGTTCGTGGGTCGTCAACGGCAAACTGGCCGATGCCTTCGCGGCACAGCACTACGGAATGCCGGCGGCAGGCATGCACGTCGTCGAGCTGGAGATCGCCGGCAAGTGGCGGGCGGCGTGCGAGGCCGCACCTGTCGCCGAGTCGACCGCCGACGAGTTCGACAGGCTGCTCGGTCATCTGCTGGACGCGTTGTCGACGTTGGCGAATGCCGATGGTGCTTGAGCACGTGAATCGCGCGTCCGATTCGCGGCAAGGGCTTCAGGGCGACACCATCCCGTGCTACAGTCATCTGTCACTTTGATGCCCCACCATGAAAGAAAGCGGACCTGAACGGTATCCCGACTGGGATCTCCTTGCCAGCTGGCTGGCGGTCGTGGAGGCGGGTTCCATCTCCGATGCCGCCGATCGACTGAACATCTCGCAAGCCGGCGTGTCGCAGCGCATCAAGGCGCTGGAGACGCTGCTCGATACCACGCTGCTCGACCGTGCGACCCGGCCGGCGAGGCCGACCGCAGCCGGCCAGCGTCTGTTCGAGCATGCCGCGTCGCTGCTGCAGAGCGCGGACCAGATGGTGGAGAGCGTGCGCAACGTGTCGCGGGCCAAGCGCGTCGTCGTGCGGCTCGGATGCGTGGATTCGTTTGCCGCGACGATCGGCCCGATCATCATCAAGGCGCTGTCGGGCGCATCGCATCAGATCCGGCTCTGGTCCGGCATCACGCCGGCGCTCGATGCGCAACTGGAAGCCCGTCAGCTGGACGTGGCCGTGACGACGAGCGGCACCACGCCGGCCACGGGCATTCGCAAGCAGAAGCTGTTTTCCGAGCCGTACTTCGTCGTGTTGCCCAAAGGCTTCGAAATCGATCATCTGACGACGCTGACCGAGTTGGGCAAGCATCTTCAGTTCATTCGCTACAGTGCGCGCTCGGTCATCGGCCAGCACGTGGATGCGTACCTCGCCGCGCATGCCGAGCACATCGAGCGATCGTGCGAATTCGATGCGACGGATCCGGCGCTCAGCCTCGTGGCCGCCGGGCTCGGCTTTGCGATCACCACACCGCTTTGCGTGTGGCAATCGCGTCACTATGTTCCGGACATCACCGTCGTGCCGCTCACGGCGTTCTCGCGGCACGGCCGGCCGTATGCAAGCCTCAGTCGTTCGTTTTACCTTTCATACCGCGAGAACGAGCTGGGCCATCTGCCCGCGGACCTCTACGATCTGCTTCGCCGTGCTTACGAACGTCAGGTGTCGCGCGATATCGCGCGGACGCTGTCGCTGAAGCCGGAAGACGTCTACCTGCCCGAAGCCGATTGATTCCCGCGCGCGCCGGCGCCGTCCGGCGTCTGTCGCCGGAGCGCGCCGCGCATGTTCATCCGCCACATCTGCCCGGTCGCATCGTCGATCATGCCGTGGAATATCCCGATCACTTCATCGATCGTGATGGTGCTTGCCACACGGTGTTCGATCCAGAGCCCGTGCACCAGCGCCATCGCCTGAATGGCCCAGATCGTGGCCATGGTCCTGTCGCACCCGGCGTTTCGCAGGTCGTGGATGAAGTTCGACCGCAGGCGCCGGGAAAAGGCGGTGCATAGCCGCCTCACTTCGTCGTCGTGCGCGGACGAACTCCACATGTGCGGCCAGACGTTGGCCGCGCCGGGGCTCAGGACTTCATCGCTAAAGCACATGTCCGCCGTGAATTTCATGCGCTCGACCGGGTCGGCGATGCCGCGCCGGCCGGCGGTGAGTTGTTCGCGCACGCGCCGGATGAGGTACACGAACGTCTTGTAGACCAGGTTGTTCTTGTTCTCGAAGTGGTGGTGCACCAGGCCGACCGACACACGGGCGTATTCGCTGACTTTCCGGATCGTCAGGTTCTCCAGCCCGACTTGCCCGACGACTTCGAGCGTCGAATCGATCAGCTTGAGGCGCATGCCCTCGTATTGCGCGGATTCTTCCTTGCGGCCGTCGGAAACGGTTCCGCGGCGGCTGCCATCTTCCATGATCGTGCTCCGTGCCGTCCCGATTGAATGCTGCTTGCCGTCATCCCGGGCGGAGCAGTGAAGGGTTCGCACGATGATAGCGCCGAATGCTCGTGACTGAACAAGTGTTCATGCCGATCCGGTGGCGATCGGTGCGTGCGTTTTTCAGTGGAATTGAACAACTGTTCATATATGTGCGCGTCGAATCGGCGGATGGATGGCAGAAAACGACAGATTACTGGTGTTTACGCGCATGCAGATCGTGCGTTTTTATTTTTGATATCGGGAGGATGGGCTATATAGTACATCGAGCCATGCAATCACTGAACAAATGTTCAGATTCATTGGCTGAGATGTGACCTTGTTAATCAGGGTCTGATGTGCGGGCGCGCCGTCACGGCGATCGATCTCCTTCCCTCTCTCTGCAGGACTGAACCCATGCTCAATTTTTCGCACAAGGCGCTCGCCACCGGCCTGAGCGCCATCGCGTTGTCCGTCGCCTGCGGCGCGGCCTACGGGCAACAGGTCGTCAAGATCGGCGTATCGAGTCCGCTCACCGGGCAGAGTGCGGCAAGCGGCAAGGACATCGAGAACGGCGTTCGCCTCGCGCTCGAGGAGGCGAATGCGCAGCACATCAAGCTGGGCGGCCAGGAGGTCCGTTTCGAGCTCGATGCGGTCGACGACCAGGGCGACCCGCGCATCGGCGTGCAGGTCGCGCAAAAACTCGTCGACGACGGCGTGGCCGCGGTGGTCGGCTACTACAACTCCGGCGTGGCGCTGCCGTCCGCGCCGATTTTCGCGAAAGCCGGCATTCCGCTGATCGATCCGGCGGCGACCAATCCGGCCATTACACGCCAGGGGTTGAAGACCGTCTTTCGCATCATTGCGACCGACGCGCAGAACTCCGGCAATGCCGGCAAGTACGCGGTGACCGTCACGAAGGCGCGGCGCATCGCGGTGATGGACGACCGGACCGCGTTCGGCCAGGGCGCGGTGGAGGAGTTCAAGAAGGCCGTCGCCGCGGCGGGCGGCAAGATCGAGCTGGCGGAATACACGAACGACAAGGCCGTCGAGTTCAACGCGCAGCTCACGAACGTGAAGGCCGCGCAGGCCGATCTGCTGTACTTCGGCGGTCTCGACGTGCAAGGTGGCCTCATCACGAAACGGATGCGGCAACTCGGCATGCGCACCCAGTTCGTCGGCAGCGGCGGCATTGCCGACCGCATCTTCATCAACGACGCGGGGCCGGCCGCGGAGGGCGCGATGGCGTGGGAATACGGGCGGCCGATCGACTCGCTGCCGCAAGGCAAGGCGTTCATCCAGAAATACAAGAACCGGTTCGGTTCCGACATGCTGACCTATGCACCGTTTGCGTACGACTGCGCGTGGGTGGCGATCAACGCGATGAAGCAGGCCAATTCCGCGCAACCCGCCGACTTCCTGCCCGCGCTGCGCAACACGCACTACGAAGGCATTACCGGAAAGATCGCATTCGACGCGAACGGCGACCTCAAGAACCCGACCTCGACGCTCTATCAGGTGAAGGGCGGCCGCTGGGTCCCGGTGACGACGATCGGAGCGGAGTAGGGCTGGTTCACGCCAATAGCCGGCCCCGGCATCGGCGTTCCATAACGATGTCCGATTCTTTGCATAAGTCGACATGAAGCAACGCGGGGCTTTTTTGGCAGCCACTACTCTCGAAACTGAAGTGGCCGATCCGGGAAATGCTGCCGAAACCCGCGCCGAACACGGGGGAGAACCCGATGACGGATGCGGCTTCCCCGATCGGTTTTATCGAAACGATTTGACAAGGAGTGAGCGTGAGTTCAGGTGCACAATTTCCGCTGCCGGCCAATGAACCGGAAGTGTCGTTCCGCCCGGGAACCGAAGCCGCAGACGCACTGAGCAAGGCCCTCGGGCAACGCGAAGTCGTCGACATCCCGACCGTCATCGGCGGAAAGAAATATTTCTCGAACGACACCGTCGAGGTACGCGCGCCGCACGATCATCAACGCGTGCTGGCCCGCATCCACCGCCCGACCGAAGCGCAGGTCTCGGACGCCATCGCGAGCGCGAAATCGGTGGCGCGCGACTGGGCGAGCCTGACGCACGCCAGCCGCGCGACGATCCTGCATCGCGCCGCCGAAATCATCGCGACGCGTCTGCGCGTGAAGATCAACGCGGCGACGATGCTCGGCCAGAGCAAGACGATCGACCAGGCGGAGCCGGACAGCGCGTGCGAGCTCATCGACTTCCTGCGCTTCAATGCGTTCAATGCGCAGCGCGTGCACGCCGAGCAGCCGCTGTCGGTACCGAGCGCGGTCAACCGTGCCGACTGGCGGCCGCTCGAAGGCTTCGTGTATGCGGTCTCGCCGTTCAACTTCACGGCCATCGGCGGCAACCTGACGACCGCGCCGGCGATCATGGGCAATACGGTGCTCTGGAAGCCGTCCGAAAAGTCGGCGCTCGCGAATTACATTTTCTATGAAGCGCTGGAGGAGGCAGGCCTGCCGCCGGGCGTCATCAACTTCGTGCCCGGCGACGCCGAGATGACGACGCGTGTCGCGCTCGCTTCGCGCGATCTGGCGGGTATCCATTTCACGGGTTCGTCGGCGGTGTTCCAGTCGCTGTGGAAGGGTGTTGCTTCGAAGGTCGACGCGTTCCGCACGATTCCGCGTCTCGTCGGCGAAACGGGCGGGAAGGATTTCGTGCTGGCGCATGCGTCGGCGAAACCGTCCGAAGTCGCGATCGCACTCATTCGCGGCGCATTCGAGTACCAGGGCCAGAAGTGCAGCGCCGCATCGCGCGCCTATGTTCCGAGCAGCCTGTGGCCGGCGGTGAGCAACGAACTGCGCGAGCGCCTGGCGGAACTCAAGGTCGGCGACGTCGCCGACGCGAACACCTTCATGGGTGCTGTGATCTCGCAGGCGTCGTACCAGAAGCTCGCACGCGTGATCGGCGCGGCGAAGGAAGACAGCTCCGTGACCGTCGTGTCGGGCGGCAAGACCTGGTCGGATCCCGGCTACTTCGTCGAGCCGACCGTGCTGCAAGTCTCGGATCCGAAGCACGCGCTGATGACGGAAGAGCTGTTCGGCCCGGTCCTGTCGGTGTTCGTCTACGACGACAACGCATGGGCGGACACGCTCGAGCTCATCGATGCGACGAGCCCCTACGCGCTGACCGGCTCGATCTTCAGCACCGACCGCTTCGCGCTGCACCAGGCCGAAGCCGCGCTGATCAACGCCGCGGGCAACCTGTACCTGAACGACAAGCCGACCGGCGCGATGATCGGCCAGCAACCGTTCGGCGGCGGCCGGGCGAGCGGCACGAACGACAAGGCGGGTTCGTACCTGAACCTGCTGCGCTGGGCGTCGCCGCGCGTGGTCAAGGAAACGTACCTGCCGCCGCGCGAGTGGCGGTTCGGCGCATAAGCCCGGGTCAGGTTTGCCGCGCAGCTTTGCATGCGGTCAGGGTGCGAAGCATGGGGCCGGAGCCGATGCTGACGCAGGGCTCCGGTCGACGCAGGCGCGCGTGCGCCGACTCTGATCAATCGTGAAGCAAGGGATCGGAGCGACAGCTGAAGCGCCAACTCTGATCGACCGCGAAGCATGGGATCAGAGTAAAGCGCTGAAGCGCTAACTCTGATCGACCGCGAAGCATGGGATCAGAGTAAAGCGCTAAAGCGCTAACTCTGATCGACCGCGAAGCATGGGATCAGAGTAAAGCGCTAAAGCGCTAACTCTGATCGACAGGAGAATACGATGTCGACGATCGTCTCATTCAAGAACGTCCAGAAGACCTACGACGGCGAAACGCTGGTCGTGAAAAATCTCAACCTCGAGATCGAGCAGGGCGAATTTCTCACGATGCTGGGGCCGTCCGGGTCGGGCAAGACGACCTGCCTGATGATGCTCGCGGGCTTCGAAACCGCCACGCATGGCGAGATTCTCCTCCAGGGAAAACCGATCAACCGGATTCCGCCGGAGCGCCGCAACATCGGCATGGTGTTCCAGAGCTATGCGCTGTTTCCGCACAAGTCGGTCGCGGAAAACCTCGCGTTTCCGTTGAAGGTCCGGAAGGTCTCCAGAAGCGATATCGACACGAAAGTGATGCGGGCGCTGCGGATGGTCAACATGGAGAAGTTCGCGCACCGCATGCCGGCGCAGTTGTCGGGCGGCCAGCAGCAGCGCATCGCCGTGGCGCGCGCACTCGTGTTCGAGCCGGCGCTGGTGCTGATGGACGAACCGCTCGGCGCGCTCGACAAGCAGCTGCGCGAGCAGATGCAGTACGAAATCAAGCAGATTCACGAGCAGAGCGGACTGACCGTCGTCTACGTCACGCACGACCAGGGCGAAGCGATGACGATGTCGGACCGGATCGCGGTGTTCAACAACGGGATCATCCAGCAGCTCGCGTCGCCGTCGGAGCTCTACGAGAAGCCCGCCAACGCCTTCGTCGCCCGCTTCATCGGCGAGAGCAACGAGCTCAACGGGGTCGTGTCGTCGCTCGACCATCCGCACTGCGTCGTTCGTCTCGACGGCGGTCAGGCGATCCATGCCAGCGCGAACGGCGGGATCCAGCTGTCGGGCAGCACCAGCGTGTCGTTGCGTCCCGAACGTATCGCCGTGGGCGAGCAGGCGCGCGGATGCGACAACGTGTTCAGCGCCGGCGTCAAGGACCTGATCTACTACGGCGACCACCTGCGCATCGTCATGCAGGTATGCGGCCGCGGCGATTTCATCGTGAAGCTGCCCAACGACGGCGCCGCGCGCAACCTGCGGATCGGCGACGCCGTCGATATCGGCTGGATGGCCGACGCGTGCCGGGCACTGTAACGTCGATGTAGCAGGGCCGGCGTCTCGCCGGAACACCGGGGCAATTCAGCGTGGAGACCGCGAAGCGAACCGGAATAAATTGTCTGGATTCCTTATCGTCATGCTCTGCACGGGCCGAGCCGGCGACCTGAACCAGAAGATTGCGGTCCGGCCGGCCCGGAAGTCACCGGACCGACCACTGCCCATACCAGGAGGCGCGGTTGCAACCGCCGAACATGATGATTCTTCCCAGTGATATGACGGTCATGACACACGGAATCGAGAACGTCGCCGTTCCCGATTCGAAGGCGCTCAAGGCCAAATTGCGCAGGACCGAACGTGCGGGTCAGATCAAGGCGATGCTGTTGATGTTTCCGCTGCTCGCCTTCCTGCTGGTGACGTTCCTCGTTCCGATCGGCAGCCTGCTGCTGAAAAGCCTGCGTGACCCGACGGTGTCGCAGGAACTGCCGCATACCGCGGCCATGCTGCGCGAATGGGAACCGAAGGCCGGCACGCTGCCGGACGAGAAGCTGTATGCGACGTTCGGGAAGGAGCTGGTCGCGAGCCGGGCAGGCGAGGGGCTCAGCCGCATCGCGTCCCGCCTGAACTACGACGAAACCGGGATGCGCGGCCTGCTGATGAAGACTGCCCGGCAGCTCGCGGACGACACGGCCGCGTCGGGCGGAACGTGGCGTGTGCGGATGGCGGCGATCGATCCGCGCTGGGATGAGCTTCGCACGTGGTCGACCATCAAGTACGCCGCGTCGCCCTGGACGTTCGGCTATTACCTGAAGGCCCTCGACTTCAAGCGCGACGAAACGGGCGAGATCGTCCGTCAGTCGCCGGGCGAGCGGCTGTATATCGGCGTGTTTCTGCGCACGGCCTGGGTCAGTATCGCGGTGAGCCTGCTGTGTTTGCTGTTCGGCTATCCGGTGGCTTATTTCCTGGCCAATATTCCGGCGCGATACAGCAACGTCCTCATGATCATGGTGCTGTTGCCGTTCTGGACGTCGATCCTCGTGCGCACGACCGCGTGGGTCGTCGTGCTGCAGACCAACGGTGTCCTCAACGACTGGCTGATCCGGCTCGGCCTCACCGATACGGCGCTGCCGCTGATCTACAACCGCTTCGGGGTGCTGGTCGCGATGACGCACATCCTGCTGCCGTACGCGATCCTGTCGCTCTACAGCGTGATGAAGGGCGTGCCGAACCTGTACATGAAGGCGGCGCGCTCGCTCGGGGCCGGCCCGATCCGGTCGTTCTTCCAGGTGTATTTCCCGCAGACGCTGCCCGGCGTCGGCGCGGCCGGCATGCTGACCTTCATCCTCGCGGTCGGCTACTACATCACGCCCGCGATCGTCGGCGGCCCGGAAGACCAGCTCGCGAGCTACTACATCGCGAACCACGTGAATTCGACGTTGAACTGGGGGCTCGCCAGTGCGTTGGCCACGATCCTGCTGGCAGGCGTGCTGATCGTGTACGGGATGTTCGTTCGACTGACCGGCGGTGCCGGCGTGAAGCTGGGGTGAAGCCATGTTCAATTTTCCTGCCTACGTGACGATCTGGGGCCGCGCGGGACGCTACGCGCACGTCGCGATCTCGCTCCTCGTGCTGCTGTTCCTGGTGCTTCCGGTCCTGGTCGTGATGCCGCTGTCGTTCAATTCGCAGCCGTACTTCACGTATCCGATGCCCGGGTTCAGCTTCCGCTGGTACGAGGAATTCTTCGACAGCGCCGAATGGATGTTCGCGCTTCGCAACACGCTGATCGTCGGCGTCAGCTCGACGCTGCTCGCGAGCCTGCTGGGCGTGCTGGCGTCGCTCGGCCTCATGCATCCGCGACTGAAGGGCAAGTCGTTCATCACCGGCGTGCTGGTCTCGCCGATGATCGTGCCGGTCATCATCACCGCGGTCGGCGTGTACTTCGCGTTCAGCCCGCTCGGACTGACCAGCAGCCTGCTCGGCCTGACGTTCGCGCACGCGGCGCTCGGCGTGCCGTTCGTCGTCGTGACGGTGACCGCCACGCTGGCGGGCTTCAACGAGACCCTGACGCGCGCCGGACGCAGCCTGGGCGCATCGCCGATGCGCGTGTTCTGGCAGGTCAAGCTGCCGATCATTGCACCGGGCGTCGTGTCGGGCGCGCTGTTCGCATTCGCGACGTCGTTCGACGAGATCGTCGTGGCGCTGTTCCTGACGGGCCCGGACCAGCGGACCGTCCCGCGGCAGATGTGGGCCGGCATCCGCGAGCAGCTGAGCCCGACCATCCTCGCCGTTGCAACCGTGCTCGTGGTCGTATCGACACTGCTGCTCGTCACGCTCGAATGGCTGCGGCGCCGCACCGAACGGCTGCGCGGGCAGGCCGGCTGAGTATCGCGTGTTTCCACGCGAGCGAAACACAACACATTGTCGAAGCAACGAGTGGGTCAATCAAAATGCTGACGGAATTCAAAGCAATGCAAACGGTCCCGACTGATTTGAGCGCGCTGCGCCGCAGAATCGTCGACGCTTCCTCGCTGGACGAGCAGGTCGTCGTGCAGGCGCTGATGCAGGAGGCCAGAATGGACGGCCCGACGCTCGCGAAGGCGCAGGCGCTCGCGGGCAAGCTGGCCCAAGGGGTTCGCGACGCGCGCATCGACGCGGGCGGCGTCGATCTGCTCACGCAGGAATTCTCGCTGGACAGCCGCGAGGGGATCGCGCTGATGTGTCTCGCCGAAGCGATGCTGCGCATTCCGGATACGGAAACGCGCAACCAGCTGATTCGGGACAAGATCGTCGACGCGGACTGGCGCGCGCATCTCGGCAAGTCGCCGTCGTTCTTTGTCAATGCGACCGCGTGGGGCCTGCTGATTACCGGCAAGCTGCTGAAGAAGCCGGACGATGCCGCGCTGACCGAGGCGCTGATGAGCGTGCTCAGAAAGGGCGGCGAGACCGTGGTGCGGGCGGGAGTGGCCTACGCGATGCGGATGCTCGGCAAGCAGTTCGTCACGGGGCAGACGATCGAGGAGGCCATCGGGGTCGCGAAAAGCCACGAAGCCGGCGGGTATCGCTATACGTACGACATGCTCGGCGAAGCCGCGCTGACCGACGAGGATGCGCTCGCGTATTTCAATTCGTACAAGCATGCGATCGAAGCGATCGGGAAGGACGCCGGCGGACAGGGGCCGATCGAGGGCCCGGGCGTATCGGTGAAGATCTCGGGCCTGCACGCACGCTATGAACTGCCGCAGCGCGAGCGGGTCATCGCGGAACTGTATCCGCGGCTGCTGCAGCTTGCGGAACTCGCGAAGCGTTACCAGATCGGTTTCCACCTCGACCAGGAGGAGTCGGCACGCTTCGACCTGACGCTCGAGATGCTCGAGCGGCTTTGCCGCGAACCGAGCCTGCGCGGATGGAACGGTATCGGCATTTCGCTCCAGGCGTATCAGAAGCGCGGGCGCGCCGTGGCCGACTGGATCATCGCGCTCGCTCGCGCGACCGGCCGGCGCATCAACATCCGCCTCGTGAAGGGCGCGTACTGGGATACCGAGATCAAGCTCGCGCAGGATGCGGGCGCGGCCGGCTACCCGGTGTTCACGCGCAAGGTGCATTCCGACGTCAGCTATATCGCTTGCGCGAAGGCGCTGCTGGCCGCGCCCGACGCGATCTTCCCGCAGTTCGCGACGCACAACGCGTTCTCGCTCGCCGCCGCGTTCACGCTGGGCGGGGACCAGGAATTCGAGTTCCAGTGCCTGCACGGGATGGGCGAAACTGTCTACGACCAGGTCGTCGGCAAATCGAAACTCGGGCGTGCCTGCCGCATCTACGCGCCGGTCGGGCCGCACGCGACGTTGCTGGCCTATCTGGTCCGGCGCCTGCTCGAGAACGGTGCGAACTCGTCGTTCGTGAACCAGATCGTCGACGAGGCGGTCAGCATCGACGACATCGTCGAGGATCCGGTCGCGCGCGCGGCGCGCACCGGCGGCCGGCCGCATGCCGGCATCGTCGCACCGACGGGCGTGCTGCCCGGGCGCGTCAACGCCGGTGCGCTGAGTTTCAGCCAGTCGGCGGAGTTCGATGCGGCCATCGCGGAACTGCGCGCGAATCGGCTGAGCGCACAGTCCATCGTCGCCGGCGTGTCGGACATCCATTCCGATGCAACCGCGCTGGTGTTCAGCGCGAGCGATTCGTCCGAGGTTATCGGCAGCGTGACTGCATGCCGACCGGACGCAGTGGCATCTGCACTCGCCGCCAGCGTGCAGGCGGCAGCCGCGTGGCGTCGGCAATCCGCGGGCGATCGCGCGGCATGCCTTGATTCGGTGGCCGACCGAATCGAGCAGAGCGCGTGCCGGCTCGGTGCGCTGCTGGTGCTGGAAAGTGGTGCAACGCTGGCGGAAGCGGCCGACGAGATTCGCAAGTCCGTCAACCTCTGTCGTCTGTATGCGTACCAGCTGAGAACGGACGGTCGCGTCGAAGCGGCGGAACCGCTCGGTACGGTCGCGAGCATCACGCCGTCGGCTTCGCCGCTGGCAACCGCGGTCGGTCAGATCGCGGCCGCGGTCGCGGCCGGCAATACCGTGATTGCCAAGCCGTCGTCGTCGGCCGGTTCGCTGGTCGCCCATGCGGCGGTCCGTCTGTTCCTGGAGGCCGGCATTCCCGACGGCGTCGTCCAGCTTCTGCTGGGCTCGGGACAGGAAGTCGGACGCGCGCTCGTCGCCGACCGCCGCGTGGCGGCCGTTCTTTTCACGGGCACGTCGCGTGTGGAGAAGGCGATCGCGTTGCAACTCGCACAGGCGTCGAGTGCCGCGAAGCTCGTCACGATCGTCGGCAGCGTGAACGCGCTGGTCGTGGACAGCTCGGCGCTGCCCGAACAGGTCATCTCCGACGCGATGGTGTCGGCTTTCAAGCATGCCGGGCAACTCGCGTCGTCGCTGCGCATCCTGTGCCTGCAGGACTCCACAGCGGAGATCGTGCTGCGGATGCTCACGGGGATGCTGAGCGAGCGGTGCATCGGCGATCCGCTGGATTCGGCGACCGACATCGGGCCGGTGGCGACACGCAAGCTGTGCGACCAGCTGGATAGCTACCTCGCGGACATGGCGCGCCGCGGATTCAAGGTCACCCGTGCCCGTGTATCGGGCGACTGTGCGAAAGGCCAGTTCGTTGCGCCTGCAATCGTCGATCTGGGCACCGTCGACGCGTTGCCGGGTGTCGATCTTGCGACCGCCGGCCCCGTGCTGCACGTCGTCCGTTGGAAGACCGGCGAAATGGACCGGCTGATGGACCGCCTCAACGCAATCGGATGCGGCGTGGTCGGGCTGCATACGCGCATCAACGAGGCCGCCGGCATGCTGCTGTCGCGTTCCACCGCCAACAGCGTATGCGTCAATCGCGCGATGCACAGTGCGTTCGTCGGCATGCAGCCGTTCGGCGGCGTGAACGCGTCGGGAACGGGGCCGATGATGGGCGGCCCGCTGACGCTGCTGGCACTCACCCGACAGATTCCCGATGCGTATGCGGGCGCGAACGGCCCGTTCGCGCCGTCGTCGAGGCTGAACAGCGAAAAGTTCTATGAGTTTCCGGCGCAGAACGGCGAAGGCCGCTTCGTGGCGCGGCAGGCCGCGCTTCAGCAAGCGAAGCAGGCGAGCCGTGCTCGGGTCGATGCGTTGTTCTCGCTGGCATCGGAGCGGCGCCTGGCGGCGGCCGACGTCATCGCGAATGCGGGCATGAAACTGTCCCGCCTGATTGCCGACACGGTTCCGATCGGCCTGCCGGCACTGACGGGCGAAGAGAACACGACGGAGGTGCTCGCCCGCGGCCAGGTCCTCTGCGCGGGGGCGTCGATGAGCAGCGTGATCGCGCAGGCCGTCGCGGCGACGGCGTTCGGCAACGAGGTGATCTTGCTGAAGTCGCCGATGGCCGGCGACGTGGCTGCCCGCCTCGCCGGACACTGCCGTATCGTCGACTCGGACGACGTGCAGCGGGTCGTTCGCGGTGAGATCGCCGGCGTTCGCCCGGCCGTCGTGCTGGTCGACGACGAAGCGCAGGCGGCATCGATCCGGGCCGCCGCCGCGGATGCCGGCGCCGTCGTGCTCGCGCCGGACGTTCACGGCATGTACGACTGGACCGGCCTCGTTCGCGAACGCGTGACGACGGTCAACGCGAGCGCTGCCGGCGGAAACACGCAGCTCATGGTGTTGAGCGAGGATTTCGCGTAGCCGATCGCTTCTCACTTCCATTCGGCGTTCGGGTAACGCCGATCTCCCGCCAGCCGATCGACGTGTCCAGCCGGAAGTCGATCGAGCGTGATGCGGGCGGCGCGACGGGATTCGAACGGATTCCGTCGCGTCGTTGCTTGGCCGCGTGCCGAAACGGCGCTGGCCATTGCGTTGCTGCGATGCATGCGGAACCGCGGCAGCGGTCGGGTCTTGCGTCCGGCGCATTCGACCGTCACGCGTGACCGCGCGCCCGGAAGCAGCCCATCCATCCCGGCCCCATTCCTCCATGGAGATTCCAACTTGACCGACGCCGTATTCCACTTTCATCAGGGGGAACTGCCGCTCCTGATCTCGATTCCGCATCTCGGGACCGACATCCCGCCGCAGGTCCGAAGTCAATTGACCGGCGTCGCGGAACACGTCGCCGACACCGACTGGCACCTGGACCGGCTCTATGCGTTCGCGAAGCACGCGGGGGCATCGATGCTGGCGGCGCGCGTGTCGCGCTACGTGATCGACCTGAACCGGCCGGCCAGCGGCGAAAACCTGTATCCGGGACAGACGACGACCGGGCTGTGCCCGACCGAGACGTTTCACGGCGAGCCGCTCTATGCGAGCGGTGCCGCGCCCGACGCGGCCGAAATCTCGCGGCGCCTGGAGGCGTACTGGCAGCCGTATCACGCGCGGCTGCGCGCCGAACTCGACCGCCTGAAGGCCGTGCACGGTGCGGTGCTGCTCTGGGAGGCCCACTCGATCGCGAGTGTGCTGCCGCGGCTGTTCGACGGCAAGCTGCCGGACCTCAACCTGGGCACGAACTCGGGCGCGAGCTGCGATGCGCGCATTCTCGACGCGGTGACCGGCACGCTCGATCGCCAGCCGTTCACCTGGGTGGCGAACGGGCGTTTCAAGGGCGGATACATCACGCGCGAATATGGCCGGCCGGCTGACGGCGTCCACGCGATCCAGCTCGAGATGTGCCAGTCGACCTACATGGACGAGACGCCGCCGTTCGACTATCGGGCGGATCGCGCCGACCAGGTCGGGCCGGTCGTGGCGCGCATGGTGCGTGCGGCAGTCGATGCGTTGCGTAACGTCGATCGTTAAGCGATGCAACTCGCGGCGCACTTGCCGCGGCTTGCCTGCAAGCCGAAAAAAAACCGCCATCACGGAGATCCGGTGATGGCGGCCAACGCGGGAGCCGGCCCGGCTACCCGCGTATCGAAGTGGCGCTCAGAGCCCGTTCGTCAGTTGCGGGACGATGTCGAAGAGGTCGCCGACGAGACCGTAGTCGGCGACGCCGAAGATCGGTGCATCCGCATCCTTGTTGATGGCCACGATGACCTTCGAATCCTTCATGCCGGCCAGATGCTGGATGGCACCCGAAATCCCGACCGCGACATACAGCTCCGGCGCGACGATCTTGCCGGTCTGGCCGACCTGCCAGTCGTTCGGCGCGTAGCCGGAATCGACCGCCGCGCGCGATGCGCCGACCGCCGCGCCGAGCTTTTCCGCGAGCGGGTCGAGCAGCGCGAAGTTC
Source organism: Burkholderia sp. Bp9140 (assembly GCF_003853425.1). Classification (NCBI taxonomy): domain Bacteria; kingdom Pseudomonadati; phylum Pseudomonadota; class Betaproteobacteria; order Burkholderiales; family Burkholderiaceae; genus Burkholderia; species Burkholderia sp. Bp9140. The sequence continues at coordinate 49,337 of NZ_QTPQ01000021.1, read as the reverse complement.
TCCGCACTGCCGAGGCCGCGGCCGCCGGCGACGACGACGCGCGCGGCCGTCAGTTCCGGCCGGTCGCTGCTCGCCACTTCGCGGCGCACGAAGCGCGACAACCCCGTATCCGCGACCGCGGGCGCGGTTTCGATCGGCGCGCTGCCGCCGTGCGCCGGTGCCGCATCGAACGCGGTGGTGCGGATGGTGGCGACCTTCACCGGGTCCGGCGACTGCACGGTGGCGATCGCGTTGCCCGCATAGATCGGGCGCTGGAACGTGTCCGCGGAATCGATCGCGATCACGTCGGAAATCTGCGCGGCGTCGAGCCTGGCCGCGACGCGCGGCGCGACGTTCTTGCCCGCGGCCGTGGCCGGGAACAGGATGTGCGTGTAGTCGCCCGCGAGTGCCAGCACCTGCGCGGCCTCGTTTTCCGCGAGCGCGTCGGCGAAATGCGGCGCGTCGACGTGGATGACCTTGTCGACGCCCGCGACCTGGCTCGCCGCTTGCGCGACCGGCTGCGCGGCGTGGCCGGCGACGAGCACGTGAACGCCGTTCGACAGCGTGCGGGCCGCGGCAATGGTGTGGAGTGTCGCGCTCTTCAGTTGAGCATTGTCGTGTTCGGCAATAACCAGCGTCGTCATTCAGATCACCTTGGCTTCGGATTTCAGTTTCTCGATCAGCGTCGCAACGTCGGGGACCCGCACGCCGGGCTTGCGAACGGGCGGCTCGACGACCTTCAGCGTCTTCAGCCGCGGCGAGGGGTCCACGCCGAGCGCGGCCGGCGTGACGGTGTCGAGCGGCTTCTTCTTCGCTTTCATGATGCTGGGGAGCGTGACGTAGCGCGGCTCGTTCAGCCGCAGGTCGGTCGTCACGATGGCGGGGAGTGTCAGCGAGATCACTTCGAGGCCGCCGTCGACCTCGCGCGTCACCGTCGCGACGCCGTCGCCGATCTCGATGTGGCTGGCAAAGGTCGCCTGCGGCCAGTCGAGCAGCGCGGCCAGCAATTGGCCGGTCTGCCCGGCGTCGTCGTCGATCGCCTGCTTGCCGAGGATGACGAGCTGCGGCTGCTCGTTGTCGATCACGGCCTTCAGCAGTTTCGCGACGGCCAGCGGCTGGAGTTCCGCGTCCGTCTCGACGAGCACGCCGCGATCGGCGCCGATCGCGAGCGCCGTGCGCAGCGTTTCCTGCGACTGCGCGACGCCGCACGACACGGCGACGACCTCGGTCGCGTGGCCGGCTTCCTTCAGCCGCGTCGCGGCCTCCACGGCGATTTCGTCGAACGGGTTCATCGACATCTTGACGTTGCCGATTTCCACGCCCGTGTGGTCGGACTTCACGCGCACCTTGACGTTGTAGTCCACCACGCGTTTCACGGCTGCAATAACTTTCATTGTCATATTCCTCTGAATATCAAATGTGCGTCGACGACAGGAATGGGCTCGATGGTCACGAGCACGGCGTACGGCTCGCGCGCGGCGCCGTCGGCGCTTGCGGCCTGCGGGGCAAGCCGCAGCGGTTGGGCATGGTGTTCCGATACGAGAACGTGCCCGGGCATCAAGTCACCCGCGCGGGCGTCGGGGCCTTCGGCGAACGTACACCCGCGGTCCATTGCGACGACGATTGCCGAACATCCCGGGCGCACGACGATCGGTGCGTCGACGAGCCGGACGCTTGCCCGGTACCGGTCCTTCCTGGTCATGACGTTGAGCGCCAGCGACGGGCCATCGATCAGGGCGGCGTGCCAGTCCGCGTCACCGTCGTATTTCTCGACGATCCATGGCCCCAGCCGCACGGCCAGGTCGTTGCTGGTCAACGTAACGCCGTGACCGCTCAGGACCAGCGACACGCGATCGATGCCGGGGAACCGCGAGTAAGGCCCGTTGCGCTCGATGGATGCCAGACTGACACGCCAATCGGCGCCGCAGGTCGCGAGGGTCCGTGTGACGCCGCCGCCATTGCGCCACAGTTCGGTCGGAATGGATTCGACCGGATACACGTCGATCAGCGACACCATGGCGTCCTCAGGACACCGCGCCGAGACCATACTTGCCGCTCAGCAATTCGCCGGTGGCGAAGCGCTCGATCGAATACGGCTTCAGCGACACCTCGGTCTGCAGCCCGAGCGCTTCCTGCGCGAGCACGAGACCGACGGTCGGCGACAGCTTGAAGCCGTGCCCGGAGAAGCCGTAGCCGACCACCAGGCCTTCGATGCCCGGCAGCTTGCCGAGCACGGGGTTCCAGTCCGGGGTGACGTCGTAGACGCCGGTCCACGACGACGCGATGCCGGCGGTTTCGTAGGCCGGGAAGCGTTCGGCGACCTGCGCGCCGACATCGACGATGTAGTCCATCGGGATGTCGCCCTGCTCGACGTCCGCGGCGTTGAGTTTTTCGCCGACCACGCCTTCGCTGACGAGCATCTGGTTGCCGCCGTAGCTGCGGCAGTACAGCATGCCGGGCGACGCGAGATCCTTGAAGACGGGCATCGAGAACGTGTACTTGGCCGCATCGCACTCTAGCGCGAGCACGGCGTGCCGCTCGGGCATGATCGGCAGCGTCTTGCCGGTCCAGCCGGCGAGTTCCGGCGTCCAGATGTTCTGCGTGCTGATGACCATCGACGTCTTGAATTCGCCGATATCGGTCGACACGCCGACGACCTTGCCGTTCTCGATCAGCACCTTGTCGACGTTGACGTTTTCCTTCACGGTGACGCCGCCGCGCCGTGCGGCACGCGCGAAGCTCGTCGCGACGAGATAGGCGTCGGCGAAGCCGGCTTCCGGCTCGTAGCCGATCAGCGCGCAGTCGTCGAAGCGGGCGATCGGGAGCAGTTCGGCGGCCTGTTGCCGGTTGAGGAATTCCAGCGGAATGCCTTGTTCCTTTTGCTGGTCGAGCGAAGCGCGCAGCGGTTCGAGCTTGTCGCCTTCCGGCGCGACGATCATGTAGCCGCATTTGACGAGGCCGCACGATGCTTCGTCGTCGCCGAGATAGTCGGGGAACGTATTGAAGACGTGCCACGACTTGCGGGCCAGCTCGACGTTCTCCTTGACGGAGTAGTGCGTGCGCAGGATGCCCGAGGACTGCGAGGTCGTGCCCGCGCCGATCGTGCCCCGGTCCAGGACGAGCACGTTCCTGGCGCCGAGCTTCGACAGGTGGAACGCCACGGAGCTGCCGATCACGCCAGCACCGATTACGACGACGTCATACGAGTTCATGATTCCGTTTCCTTCTGGTCAGGGTATGAACGAGTCTGACGCGGAAAAAACCGGAGCCCGGCAATATAAGCGGGGGCGATTTTTAGCAAAAGGCGCAGCGTGGCGCGGGAGTGCAGCCGGCGTGCATGCCAGCGAAAAATCAACGTGCGATTGTGTCGAGCATAAGGGGATCTTATGTCGGCCGGTGTGCCGGTGAGCCGTTGAGCGAGGCATACGCTCCATGCAAGTGAATCGAATCGATTCGAGGGCGGCGCTTCCGACAACTGCCTCCGCTCGCCAATCCAAGCGGCGGTTGTTTGGAGCATAACGTCCGGTTATATCGCGCGACGTCGCTTGCTCGATGGGTAGGATTGGCTCGACGTGTCGTGCGAATCATGGCGGGGACGCCACGCGCGAGCGGGCCGCGGCCAGGGGCGCAGTTGGCCGGCGACTACCCATTTGAAAATTTGCGATCTCCACACATGAACACACAGAATCTCGTCGAGCAATTCGGCCCCCGCGAATCCATGGAGTACGACGTGGTCATCGTCGGCGGCGGGCCGGCCGGACTGTCGGCCGCGATACGGATCAAGCAGCTGGCGCTCGAGAGCGGCGGGGACGTCAGTGTTTGCGTGCTCGAAAAAGGCTCCGAGATCGGCGCGCATACGCTTTCCGGCGCGGTCATGGATCCGCGCGCGCTTCAGGAGCTGATGCCGGACTGGCGCGAGAAGGGCGCGCCGCTTGACGTCGAGGTGACCGAAGACCGGTTCCTGTTCCTGTCGCAACGCGGGGCGAAGCGGGTTCCGAACTGGCTCCTGCCCGACAATTTCAAGAATCACGGCAACTACGTCGTCAGCCTCGGTAACGTGACGCGTTGGCTCGGTCAGCAGGCCGAGGCACTGGGCGTCGAGATTTTCGCGGGCTTTCCGGCGGCCGAGATCCTGTACGGCGAGCGCGGCGAAGTGAAAGGCGTCGCGACCGGCAACATGGGCGTCGGCAAGAACGGCGAGCCGACCGAGAATTTCCAGCTCGGAATGGAACTGCACGCGAAATACACGCTGTTCGCCGAAGGCGCGCGGGGCCATCTCGGCCGTCAGTTGATGGATCGCTTCAAGCTTCGCGACGGTGCCGATCCGCAGGTGCATGGTCTCGGCATCAAGGAGCTGTGGGAAATCGACCCGGCCATGCATCAACCGGGGCTCGTCATTCATACTGCGGGCTGGCCGCTTGATAGCGACACGTACGGCGGTTCCTTCCTTTATCACCTCGACAACCATCAGGTGGTGGTCGGTTTCGTCGTCGGCCTCGGCTACTCGAACCCCTACTTGTCGCCGTTCGAGGAGTTCCAGCGGTACAAGACGCATCCCGAGATTCGCAAATTTCTCGAAGGCGGAAAGCGGGTGTCGTACGGCGCCCGCGCGATTACGGCTGGCGGGCTGACGTCGTTGCCGAAGCTCACGTTCGCGGGCGGCGCACTGATCGGCTGCGATGCGGGTTTTCTCAACGCGTCGCGAATCAAGGGCAGCCACGCGGCCATTGCGAGCGGAAAGATGGCCGCGGAAGCGGCCCATGAAGCGCTGCGCGCGGGACGACAGCGCGACGAACTGATCGCGTATCCGCAGGCGTTCGAGCGTTCATGGTTGAAGGACGAACTGCATCGCGCGCGCAATTTCAAGCAATGGATGAGCAAGGGACTCTACGTCGGCACGTTCATGGTAGGCCTCGAACAGAAGGTGCTCGGCGGCCGCGTTCCATGGACACTTCATCACCGGCATGCTGACCACGAGACGCTCCGGCCCGCATCGGCCTGCAGGGAAATCGTCTATCCGAAACCGGACGGGAAGCTGACGTTCGACCGGCTGTCCTCCGTGTACTTGTCGAATACGAATCACGAGGAAAACCAGCCCGCGCACTTGACGCTGAAGGATGCGAGCGTTCCGGTGCGGGTGAACCTTGCGCAGTATGCCGGCCCGGAAGCGCGGTTTTGCCCGGCCGGCGTCTACGAGTTCGGGACGAAGGCCGATGGTAGCGAAGGGCTGACCATCAACGCGCAGAACTGCGTTCACTGCAAGACCTGCGATATCAAGGATCCGACGCAGAATATCGTATGGGTCACCCCGGAGGGTGGGGGCGGCCCCAATTATCCGAACATGTAAGCGCGTCGATTCGAGCTGACCTCCAACCACGAACAAAAAATGAACCTCGGATTTATCGGAACAGGCGTCAATGCGCGCGCGAAGGGGCGGACCTGAATCGTCATGGTTTGCGGTGCGGCCGATAACGGCTTTTCGGTAGTCGGATGCTTCGCCGGAGTTTGCAGGAATCCTCGACCCACGCGACTTTCGATTTTTCAAGTTATTCGTGACGTGGCCGGCACGGTGAATCAAATATAAACAGGTCAGCACGATTGCGATATTCGCCTCATCCGCTGTCGTGTCAGGCAACGGTACGCGAACTGGCGATTATTGAACAAACATGACGATTGTTTCCGCTTTCGATCGTGTTGAGAAATAATCAAGCCCTATTTATTTAGATTCCCGAGCGAATAAATCCCTCTACACTGTCTTGAGCAACGGCTGCTATTCAGTCGCCCGGATTGCCGCAACCGGGGCCGAACGGTTGGTGTGCGAAATGCCGTGGTGGTGTCTGGTTTTAAAAAAACAAGAAAATTGAAAAAGAACCGCTCTAGAGCCTGACCGTATAGGAAAGAGCATGCAAAGACCGGGGACAGATGTCCGCAGCGCGGGCACATTGCACGATTTCGGCGCGACAGCGTGCGCCGAGGCCACCATCCATCGGCTCGACATCGTCTTGCCTGCCCAGGTATCGCGATTGCCGGGCGTCGTGCGATGAAGGGGATCCGGAACAGGGCCGCTTGCGGCCCGGACGGGTGCGCGCACGGCGGCGACGGTACGCTTGACGCGCATGTCCTGATCGGCGTGTCGACGGCATTTCGCCAACTGGTCAGGATGATCGATCGGGTGGCGCCGACCGACCATACGCTGCTGATCGTCGGACCTACCGGCTCCGGAAAGGAACTGGTGGCGCGGCGCCTTCACGCAAACGGCCCGCGGTGCGACAAGCCGTTCATCGACGTGAATTGCGGCGCCATTCCCCATGATCTGATCGAGGCGGAGTTCTTCGGTCATGTCCGTGGCGCCTTTACGGGCGCTGTCGACGACCACCGCGGCCTGTTCGACCAGGTCGGGGCCGGCACGCTCTTTCTCGACGAGATCGGCGAACTGCCGCTTGCGCTCCAGCCCAAACTGCTGCGCGTGCTCGAAACGCGCACGTTCCGGCCGATCGGCGCATCGGCAAGCCAGCGCTTTGCCGGACGCATCGTGGCGGCCACCCATCGAAACCTGCTGGAAGAAGCGCGCGTTGGCCGGTTCAGGGAAGACTTGTTCTACCGGCTTGCGGTGTTCATCCTCAATGTGCCTGGGCTCGCGCAACGAAGCGAGGACATCCCGCTGCTGGCCGCGCATTTTGCGGCCCAGCAAACGCGCGCGATCGCGTTCACGCCGGCGGCGATCAAGCGGATGTGCGAGCATCCGTGGCCGGGCAACGTTCGCCAGTTGCGCAATCTCGTCAGCCAGCTCAGCGTGTTCGCGGAGCATGCGCGGATCGATGCTGAAACGCTCGCGCCGTTTCTGGCCACGGACACGCCCGACGCGACGGCATGTGCGCTGCTCGCGGACCGCCTGCTCGAGTTCGGTGGCAGCGACAAGCTGGCCGCGGCCGAACGCCTGCTCATCGACCGCGCGCTCGAGAGAACTTCGTATAACAAGAGCGCCGCGGCCGCGTTGCTCGGGGTCGGCCGGAAGGTCGTCGAGCGCCGGCTCAAGGCGCGCGAGGCGCAACACGGGGAGGCCCGACAGTGCCTGGAGCGTGCGGAGGCGCTGGCCGGCGCCACCCAGTATCGCGAATCCGTCGCGCTGCTGCACCGCTGCCTCGATCTCCTGCAAAAGGCCAGTCCGACCGAGGAGAGCCGCCGATTGCAGTTTGGCGCGTATCGCCTGCTTGCCGTCGTGCTGCGAGGCGTCCATGGCTGGCAGTTTCCCGAAGCGACCGCTTGTTACGAGGCGGCATTGTCGATCGGCGATGGCGTATGCGACGCGCGCGAACTCGCCACGGTGCAGTTCGGCATCTGGATGACGCAACTGGTGACGCTGCAACTCACGCGGGCGCGTGCCACGGCGCAGGAACTGCTTCACCGCGCGCACGCGTTGGACGATCGGGCGATGCTCGACGACGCGCACGTTGCACTGGCCAACACGCTGTTCTGGCTCGGCGACAGTGAGGAGGCGCTCGCGTTGCTGTCCCGTGGCGGGCTGACCGGCCTCGGCCGCGCCGATCGGCGGCTCGGCGTCTCGGGCGCCGATGTCGCGGGACTTGCATTGACGTTCGAGGGTCTCGCCGCTTACCAGACTGGCGCACTCGACGACGCACGCGCTGCGATGGACCGTTTGACCGAGCGAGCGGAAATCGATCCGCCTGACCTGCCCGGTCGCGCGTTCGACCTGCAAGGCGCCGCGTGGCTTGCGATGCTCTTCAACGACGTCGAGCGGCTCGGGAACCTGACCCGTGCGTTCGACGCCCTACCGGCGACCGGCGCACCGACCTGTTCGGGCGGTGTGGCCCGGATCTTCAGGGCATGCTATCTGAGTGCGATCGGCGAGTTCGGCGACGCCGAGGCGATGCTGCTGGACGGCTATGAAAACGAAATCGAAAAGCAGGGCGGCGCGCTGTTCCATTCGATCAAGGTCTGGAAGCATGGCGAGATTCTGTTGAACACGGGGCGCGCGCGGCAATGCGAAGTGCTCGTTTCCGACGCGCTCGACAAGGTGATCCGCAGGCAGGAGCGTGCGTATCTCGGTGAGCTGTTGATCCTCAAGGCGCGTGCGCAATCGATGCTGGGCGATACGGCGGGTGCCGAGCAAGGGTTGCGCATCGCGATCTCGACGGCGTTGGCGCTGGGCTCCGTGCCCGCTCGCGTTGCCGCAATGGGACATCTCGCGGATCTGTCGCGACAGACCGCCCGTCCGGCGTCGATCATCGAAGCGATCGACCGGCCATTGCACGTGCCCGTCGCTGCACGCCCGCCCGCCATGCCGCTCCAGGATCCAGGCCTGCTGTAGCGATCGCGTCAACGCGATGTCCTGAGCGCGCGGCTCGGCGGCTTGCGCGCGTCACCCCCTTCATCCCGAGACCGTGGCGCGAGGCGAATGCTGGCGCCTTGTCGACGTGCGCCGAGCCTTTTCCGACATGTCACGCCGGTACGCGTCCCCGGCACCGGACCTCGCGCGCTTGCATCCGGGAGATCGGGCGATCGCGCTGCACATGGACACATTCGTCCATCGCGCAGCAAACGGCCGGACGAATTCGTCCTCGGATTGTCGAGCGGCAGCACCGCGCACGGACACAGGCTTGTCGATCCACGATTGGCACATCGGTTGCTTGATCTCGTGTTCGCGGAGATTCCGCGAATCGGCACGACGACCTTTTTAGCGAGAACGTTTATGAACAGGGAAACCGGCCATGTCATTCCGCCTTACGGCGTAGCGATCCACCAGGCCATATCGGAAGGCGATGTGTCAAGGATGAAGGCTTTGCTCAGCCAGGCCGAAGAGGTTCTGAAGCAGCACGAGGACCTGGCTGCCGCGGTCGGCAAGCTCAAGCAGGAGATCGTGAGGCGCGAGCGGGCCTGAGCTGCCGTCGCACGCATCGTCGTTTCGTTTACCACCCAGGAGGACCAAATGTCAGAGAACACACGTACCGGGCTGTTCCCGGCGGGCTACGTCATCGGCACCGGAATGCCGGGCGCACCGACGCTCAGGCTCGCATTGCTCGTGGATGCGCCCGAGGGCAGTGTGGTTGGCACCGCAACGATCGGGCAGGCGGTGAATCCGCCGGTCGACTTCCATGCCGACGTCTGGGGCAACTACACCTATATGGCGCTGATGCCGCCGGTCAACACGCGCATCCTGGTGACGCTGCAGGGCAACGACGGCGGCCCGAACTCGAATTCGATCGTGACGTTCCGGCTGCATCTCGTGCTCGAAAGCGACTGGCAAAGCGGCGTTGCGTCGTACAGCTATTTCGACAACGGCAGCTGGCATGCCTTCGAGAATGTGCCGGCAAGGATCGATCGGGAATTCATCCCCCTCGAGCCCGGCCCGGTGATCGTCGAGCCGCACGGCGGGCCGCGGCCTCTATACGGTGCGCCCATTCAGCAAGCGACGGCCTCCGGCGATCTCGCGCACATGAAGACGGTCGCGGCCGCGGCGAAGCATCAGTTGCAAAGCCGTGACGAAATTGCTGCCGCGCTGGCTGCGCTGAAGACTGAAATCGCGCGCCTGGAAGCCGGGAACTGAAACCGGCCCGGTCGCCCCGATCCTTATTCGTTACAGGAGCCATCCCATGTCCGTCGCTCTTTTTCCCGTGAATTTCCGCGTCGCAACGCCGGCTATCGGCGCACCTGTCCTCACGCTGGCGCTACTGGTCAACGCGCCGGCCAAGAAGGTCAGCGGCGTGGCGCGCATCACCCAGACGACCTGGCCGCCGCTCGAATTCAGTGCGCAGGTATGGGGCCAATTCAGCCAGATCGTGCTGACGCCCGGCGGCAAGACGCAACTCGTCCTCAGCCTGCTGGGCAACCCTTCCGGGCCGACCAGCGGCCTGGCCGAAACGTTCCGGCTGCAGGGCATCGTCGAGGCGGACTGGAAGTCGGGCGTGGCCAGCTACCGGTTCTTCGAAGGGGAGCGCTGGCATGAAGTGGATCACGCGATCATGACGGTGGCCGGTGCGCTGCAACCGTTCGAACCCCGGCATCCGGTCACGCCGCTGTATGGCGTCGGCCTGCAGCAGGCGAGGCAATCGGGCGATCTCGGCCGAATGAAGGCGCTCGCCCGCCAGGCCGAACAACAGCTCGCCGACGCAGGCCGTATCGAGGAGGCCCTTGCCGGCCTGAACGCAGAGATTGCCCGGCTGGAAGCCGGGCGCTGAGCACGCGCGAGGCGGCGGTGCCTGCCGCGGTTTGCGGCGGCCGCCGCCGACCGGTCGGTGAGTGGCTGGTGCGGGATGGACGATATTCGAGGACATCGAAATGGACGAGAATCAAGTGCGCCCGGTTCGCTTCCTGAGCGAACAGGACTACGAACGGTTCGTCCCGGTTCACGTCGTGTGGGAAATCACGCTGGCTTGCGACTTGAAGTGCCTGCACTGCGGATCGCGTGCGGGCCACCGACGCACCAACGAACTGTCGACCGGCGAGTGTCTCGAAGTGATCGATGCGCTGGCGAGGCTCGGTACGCGGGAAGTGTCGATGATCGGAGGTGAGGCTTACCTGCGCAAGGACTGGGCGCAACTCATCAAGGCAATCCGGTCGCACGGGATGTACTGCGCGGTGCAGACGGGTGGCCGCAATCTGACCCCTGCCCGGCTCGCGCAGGCCGTCGAAGCGGGCCTCAATGGGCTGGGCGTATCGCTGGACGGCCTGGCGCCGCTGCACGACAAGGTGCGCAATGTCCCGGGATCGTTCGACCGGGCCGTGGATACGCTGAAGCGTGCCCGTGCGCACGGTCTCGCGGTCAGTGTGAACACGCAGATCGGCTCGGCGACGATGCGCGATCTCCCGGCGTTGATGGATACGATCATCGAGATCGGGGCGACACACTGGCAGATTCAGTTGACGGTCGCGATGGGCAACGCGGTCGATCACGACGAATTGCTCCTGCAGCCGTACCAGCTCGAGACGCTGATGCCGCTGCTCGCCGATCTCTACAAGCGGGGGCTGGAGCGCGGCCTGCTGATGAATGTCGGCAACAACATCGGCTACTTCGGGCCGCACGAGCATCTGTGGCGCGGCTTCGGCGACGAGCGGGTGCACTGGACCGGATGCGCGGCCGGGCAGACCGTCATCGCGCTCGAAGCGGACGGCACCGTCAAGGGGTGCCCGTCGCTCGCGACGGTCGGTTTCGCCGGCGGCAACGTTCGGGATCTGTCGCTGGAGGAGATCTGGCGCACGAGCGAGGCGATCCATTTCGGCCGGCTGCGCTCGGTGGACGACCTGTGGGGCTTCTGTCGCACGTGTTACTACGCCGATGTGTGTCGTGGCGGCTGCACGTGGACCTCGCATTCGCTGCTCGGCAAGCCGGGCAACAATCCTTATTGCCACTACCGCGTGCTCGAACTGAAGAAGCAGGGGCTGCGCGAGCGCATCGAGAAGATCGAGGACGCGGCGCCCACGTCGTTCGCGGTGGGTCGCTTCGACCTGGTCACCGAACGCATTTCGGACGGCACACCCGTATCGAGCATTTCCCGCTCGGGACAAACCGTCGAACTCGCGTGGAAACACAAGGGCAAGCGTGCGCCGGAGGTCGGGAGAGTGCCGCCGAGGCTGGTCGTCTGCCGCGCCTGTAACAGCTACGTCCATCAGCACGAGTCGCGGTGCCCGCACTGCGGGGCGGACATCGCGGCAGCCGAGCGTGCTTACGAACACGACGCGCGGCGTCGTCATGCACTCATCGAGGAAGTCGAGCGGCTGTTGAGTTGAGTGAGCCGGAGCGCATCTCGTCGATCGTCGAGTGGAGTCCAGGAACCACTATAAAAACGGTGACCATGTTCGATCGGTCATGAAATACGGACTTTATGGGGAATATTCATGAGCAACGTCCAAGCGGAAGTGGCGCCGGTGACCGGTGTCGGTACCTACACCTGGGAGCTGTCGTTGTATGAATACCAGGGAACCTGCTGGATCAAGTGGTCCACGAATGCGCCGTTTCGAGCCCAGCAAGGGCGCGTCTGCCTGTATTCGGGCAGCTTTCCATCCAATCCGACCGATGCGAAGGCGTGGAGCTGGGATAACGAGAACGGCCACAATTTCAATACGAAGCAGCCGTGGGGGGCCGGGTGGTGTGCGGCCTACATTGCCGAAAAGAGTCCGAACGGGCCGTACACCTATCTCGCGAAAACCCAGGTGACGAAAACCTGAGTCCGCTTGTCGCCCGACAGGACTCACACCGGCAGGCGATGGGGGCGCCGTCCCGATTTCACGGGTTGCTGTCGAATCGTTCGATGTGCCGGCGTGCAACGCGCACGCCCCTGTCTGCCACGCATGCTGAATGGTCAGTCAGAGGCCGGATCGGCGGACGATCTTCTTGCGAGCCGGGACACGCCGGCCGGCATGCTGCTCAGGCTGGACGGCAACCGCGTGAGCGGCATGCATGTCGTCTAACGGCGCGTGTCTTCCGGTCTCGCCGGATTCATGCGGTGATGCGGGCAGGCGATGGCGCCTGCTCGTCGGCAATGGCAGTATCTGATCCGCTACGTCGACGACAGCCGTCTGCCCATAGACAACAACGTCATCGAGCGCGACATCAGGCCGTTTGCCACCGCGAGAAAATCGTGGTTGTTCAGCGACACGGTCGCCGGCGCGAAGGCGAGCGCGGTGGTCTACAGCTTGATGCTTACATGCCGCGCCTGCGGCGTCGAACCGCACGCCTGGTTGTTGCACGCGCTGACCGAATTGCCGCAGGCGCGGACATCAGCGACCTGCTGCCGTTCAACCACGCGAAGCGGCAAGCCGAGGCAAGCGTGAACTGACGCACCGAGCGCGCGTCGACCACCACGTCGGCGCGCACTGCCGAAACCCAGACGTGGACATCGTCGGTCGTCCCGACCATCGCGATGCGGCTACGCTCGCCCGTCAGTTGCAAATGATTCTCCATTCCGTGTGCTCAATCCAGCGCTTACCATCGCTTCACTCTCAGTGTTGTTTGATTCCTTGTTTCAACGTTTACCCCTCCCGCTCGGATGACGTCCGCCGGAGGCATTTCAACGGCCTGTTAATGTTGTGGTCCATTGATGCGGCAGCGATGACTTGCCGCCGCCAACGTCATGACAAATCAGCTTAGCCGAGTGCGAATTTCAACGTGCCCAGGCTGCCGACTTCGACCACGCCATCGCTATTGACGAAGGAACGCGTACCTTCGGCAACGATTGTGTTGTTGGTCAAATAGGCGCCGTTCCAGCTATCGACAATGTTGTAGGGACGTTGGTCGGGGCGCTGGCTGCCGCCGAAGCTAATGTTGAATGGCGCGACGCCGTCCTTGCCTTGGGCCTTGCTGAACACCCAGCCATAGTGTCCGACGTTGCCTTCGGAAGTGAACGCGCCGATCGGGCTATAGTTGGTGGTATAGACGCCAGCGATGACACCATTGGATGGATCGGCGGACGTGATTTTGAATGTGAAATTCTTGTCCGACGAGGTATAGGTGCCGGTGAGAGGTACGTTTGCCATGGCAATCTCCATTTTTTATGGATTTGAAGGATGCAGTCGAGCGCGTCGGTCGCGCACCTGCCAAAGCAATATAGGCGTCGGATACCGTGGATACACCCTGTAAAGCTTGACAGGGCCGAAAAGCAAAGACGCATGTTTTTCGGCGTAGATATCCATAGGGGTATGAACATGATAAGCGCGAAAGATATCTCGTTATCGTGGCGTTTGACGATGTCTGCAAACAACCCCGCGCAAGATCGAGTGGCCGTTGCGGAACCGTGCGAACGGCGCTTCGCGACCCGCTGCTGCCGGTCGAGCAGTCGGAGTGCAAGGGCAAGTATCTGAGCGGAGCGGTCATTTCGTACCATCACTCGAGGACAAGTCGTCGGCCTTAGCCGACATTCAGGCGTCAGTGTTCGTGTAGCCCCTTGAGACGCTTTTCTTCCATTCGTGCTACTGCGATCGCGACTGTCAGGTTTCGCTATCCGTGAACTCGCACTCACGAACCGTTTCCGTCGCTTCAATCAGCATGCGTGACCCCGTCGTGCGAGCAGCAGGGTTGGGAACGGGCACCGCTTTCTAACTACCCCACATCGCACGCACCACCTGGCTGAAACGGAGCGGACCACGGGCGATGCGCGAGCTGGACAGGTTCAAGGTCATTCAGGACGTGCCGGACGGTAAGGCCAAACCATGGCGTGCGGCGGAACGACTGGGATTGACGACACGGCAGGCAGCACGGCTTATCATCGGGACGCGCGGGCTTGTATCATCGCTTGGAACGTATCACGTCCGCTTTTTAGTGTTTTTTTAGTGTTCGGACTGGGGTAAGGGACGTTTCGTTTTAGGGGCCGCGGCGGAAAGCCTTACGGGCATTGGCTGACAGCACAGCCACGATTCAAACTTAAACGAATTGTGACCCCTGCCACCGGCAAAATTTTGCACAATGGCGACAGCGCGGCGTTGCGCCGCGATTCGCCCCGGGCAGGCCGGCTTTCCGGACCCTGGCCGGCCAGAAACGCCGTTCGAGACCGAAGAGCGCCGCCGACGTGCCGCCGCCGACCGCCATGGACCACCCCAAACGCATCCTGATCGTCGAAGACGACGCCGACATCGCCGACGTGCTGAGCCTGCACCTGCGCGACGAACGCTACGAAGTCGTGCACAGCGCGGATGGCACCGAAGGCCTGCGCCTGCTCGAACAGGGCAACTGGGACGCGCTGATCCTCGACCTGATGCTGCCCGGCGTCGACGGCCTGGAAATCTGCCGGCGCGCACGCGCGATGGCGCGCTACACGCCGATCATCATCACCAGCGCACGTTCGAGCGAGGTGCACCGGATCCTCGGCCTCGAGCTCGGCGCCGACGACTACCTGGCGAAACCGTTCTCGGTGCTCGAACTCGTCGCGCGGGTGAAGGCGCTGCTGCGGCGCGTCGACGCGCTTGCACGCGATTCGCGGATCGACGCGGGCACGCTCGACGTCGCCGGGCTGTCGATCGACCCGATCGCGCGGGAAGCTGCCGTCGACGGCACGCGCATCGACCTCACGCCGCGCGAGTTCGACCTGCTGTACTTCTTCGCGCGGCATCCGGGCAAGGTGTTCTCGCGGATGGACCTGCTGAACGCCGTATGGGGCTACCAGCACGAAGGCTACGAACACACGGTGAACACCCACATCAACCGGCTGCGCGCGAAGATCGAGGCCGATCCGGCCGAACCCGCGCGGATCCTCACCGTGTGGGGGCGCGGCTACAAGCTCGCCGCACCGGACCAGCGGGACACCTGATGAAACTGACCCTCACCCAGCGGCTGTCGTGCGTGTTCGCGGTGCTGCTGCTCGCGTGCTCGGGCGCGTCGGCATGGCTGCAGATCCGGGCGAACGACATGCGCGAGAAGGAGGTCGTGCAGGGCCTGTCGCGCGATCTCGCCGCGCACATCGCGAGCAGCACGCCGCTGATGGACGCGAACGGGCTGCGTCCGGACGCCGTGCGCACGCTGTTCGGCCAGTTGATGGGCGTGAACCCGAGCGTCGAGGTGTACCTGCTCGACAACGCGGGGCGTATCAAGGGCGACGACGCGCCGCCCGGCCATGTGAAGCGCGACCGCGTCGATCTCGCGCCGGTGCAGCGCTTCATCGCGGGCGAGCCGCTGCCGATCGTCGGCGACGACCCGCGCAGCCCCGACGCGCGCAAGGTGTTCAGCGCCGCGCCGCTGCAGCGCGCCGGGCAGCCGCTGTCGGGCTACATCTACGTGGTGCTGCTCGGCGAGGCGCACGACCGGCTGGCCGCGCGCGTCGATGCCGGCAACGTGCTGCGCACGACGCTGTGGTCGATGGCGGTGGTCGCGCTGCTCGGCCTGCTCGCGGGCCTGACCGCGTTCAGCTTCATCACGCGCCCGCTGCGCCGGCTGACCGACGCGATGCGCCGCTTCGACGCGAACGGTACGCCCGACACGCAGCCGCCGGTGCCGCAATCACCGCCGGGGCGGCGCGGCGACGACATCGCGGTGCTCGAATCCGCGTTCGCGCAGATGGCCGACCGGATCGGCGAACAGTGGCGCGCGCTGACGCGCCAGGACCAGCAGCGGCGCGAACTGATCACGAACATCTCGCACGACCTGCGCACGCCGCTGACCTCGCTGCACGGCTATCTGGAAACGCTGTCGCTGAAGTCCGACACGCTCGCCGAGTCCGAGCGCCGCCGCTACCTGTCGATCGCGCTCGCGCAGAGCACGAAGGTCGGCCGGCTCGCGCAGGCGCTGTTCGAACTCGCGCGGCTCGAGTCGGGCAGCGTGCAGGCCGAGCGCGAGCCGTTCTCGCTCGTCGATCTCGTGCAGGACGTATTCCAGAAGTTCGAGCTGGCCGCGCAGTCGCGCGGCATCGCACTGCATGCGCGGATTCCGCCGCGCGTGCCGGTCGTGTCGGCCGATCTCGCGATGATCGAGCGCGTGCTGACCAACCTGCTCGACAACGCATTGCGGCACACGCCGCAGCACGGCGAAGTCGAAGTCGCGCTGACGCCGCGGGACGATCGCGTGGTGGTGACCGTGTCGGATACCGGGGAAGGGATTCCGCCTGCGCGGCGCGCAGGGCTGTTCCAGCGGCCGCAGCGGCCGATGAGCGGCGGCACGGCGACGAGCGGCGGGCTCGGGCTGCTGATCGTGCACCGGATGCTGGTGCTCAACGGCAGCGGCATCCGGCTCGTCGATCGGGCCGGGCGCGGCGCGGTGTTCGAGTTTGCGCTGCCGCTCGCGCATCCGGCACCCGGCGAACCGCGCTGAACCCGGCGGCGCACTGCTTGCGCGCGCTGATCTGCCGCTTACCCGCCGCTTACCCGCCGCTTACCCGCCGCGCTTGCGCCGCACGTCGCTGGGGGTCGTGCCGGTCCAGCGCTTGAACGCGTGGCGGAACCCGACCGCATCGCTGAAGCCGAGCGTCAGCGCGATGTCCTCGGTGCTGAGCGTCGTGGTGCTCAGGTAATCGATCGCGAGCGCCTTGCGCACGCTCGTCAGCAGCTCGCTGTACGACGTGCCTTCGGCGTCGAGCTTGCGGCGCAGCGTGCGGGACGTCATGCACAGCGTGTCGGCGATCGCGTCGATGTCCGGGAACTGCCCGGGCGTGCGCGTGAGTTCCTGGTACACGCGCCGCGTGACGCCGGCCTGGCTGCGCAATTCGTCGAGCAGGCGCGCGCAGTGCGACGACACCTGCGCGGCGGTGATCGGGTTCGCGAGCTGCGGCGCGCGCGCGAGCCACGCGGCCGGGTAGCTCAACACGTGGTGCGGCTGGTCGAACGCGATCGGGCATTCGAGCGCGTCGGCGAGCTGCGCCGCGTGCGCCGGCCGAGGCTGCGCGAACTGCGCGCGGGCCGGCACGCACCACGCGCCCATCACGTCCTTGATGATCGTCACGTGCAGCGCGAACTGCATGTCGATCAGGAAGCGGTACAGCGGCAGGTCCGGCTCGGGCAGCGCGGCTTCGTGCGGATCCGGGAACAGCCACGACGCGGTGTCGCCCTGTTCGACCCAGCGGATCGCGAGCATGCCGTTCGCGAGCTGGTGATATTTGACGGCCGAATCGAACGCATGCGCGAGCGATTCCGAGCACAGCATCGCGTAGCCGTACATCCCGTAGCTCGACGCATGCAGCCGGCGGCCGACGCGCACGCCGAGATCGGTGCCGTCGTAGCGGCCGACCGCATTGCGCGCGGCGCCCAGGAACTGCAGCGGCGACGTGAGCGTGAACGGATCGGCGACGGCATCCGGCGACAGGCCGGTGCCGTCGAGCACGGCGGCCGGGTCGAGGCCGAGTTCCTGGGCGACGCCGACGAGCACGGCCAGCTTGGCCGGCGAGAAGCGCTTTTCGCGCAACGCGTGGGCGGGCAGGGCGTCCGGCAGCGAGGCGGTGCCGGTGGCCGTCGGTTTCAAGAGCGCACTGCGCGGCATGGCGGGTTCTGCGTCCGATTTGATATCGTTCCGGTGCGCGATTCTGCGCCGGAACGCGCGGAGGCGCCATAGGGTTCACCCTGATGCGCACGGGCGTGCATGGCCCGGCACGGTGAACCGATGCACGGGCGGAAGCGGCGACAGGCGGCCCGCCGCGCGCCAGCGTGTCCGTTTCGATCATCTTTTCGACCGTCCGGATCATTTTCAAAGCCGGTCTGGCGGGCGATAGTCGCCGGTCAGGCGGCGGCCTGCGCCCATCCGGCGCGCGGGCCGCCGTGCGAACGGCGCTGCCCGGTGCCGTCCCCCGAGGAGCAGGACATGACGAAGAGACACTGGATCGGCTCGTACGGCTCGATCCCCGCCGAGATCGATGCCGATCGCCATCCTTCCGTAACCGCGCTGCTGGACGATGCAATGCGCCGCTTCGCCGAGCGTCCCGCGTTCCGCACGTTCGGCCGCACGCTCACCTATGCCGACGTCGATCGCCTGTCGAGCGCGCTGGCCGCGTACCTGCAGCAGGTCGCGGGCGTGCGCAAGGGCGACCGCGTGGCCGTGATGCTGCCGAACGTGCTCGCGTTTCCGGTGGTGACCGTCGCGGTCGCGCGGCTCGGCGCGATCCAGGTCAACGTGAACCCGTTCTACACCGCGCATGAGCTCGAGCATCAGCTCAACGACGCGGGCGTCGAAGTGGCCGTGGTGTGCGGCGGGTCGATGGGAACGTTCGCCGACGTGGTCGGCAAGACGCGCATGCGGACCGTGCTGAGCGTGGGCCGCGGCGATCTCGGCGTCGTCGATGCGCCGGCCGGCGCGTGCGACGCGCTGCCGCCCGGCTCGATCGCGCTCGCGGACGCCCTCGCCGCGGGCGAATCGCTCGCCTTCGAGCCGGCCGCGCTCGAAGGCGGCGATCTGCTGCTGCTGCAGTACACGGGCGGCACGACCGGGCTGTCGAAGGGCGCCGCGCTGTCGCACCGCAACCTGGTCGCGAACATCGAGCAGTTCGGCGCGATCGTGGCGGCCGCGCGGCGGCCGGGCGAAGAGGTCGTCGTCACGGCGATCCCGCTGTATCACATCTTCGCGCTGACGGTGAACTTCCTGTCCTACTTCGCGATCGGCGCGGAGAACTGGCTCGTCGCGAATCCGCGCGACATGGACGGCTTCATCGACGTGCTGAAGGCCGCGCGGCCGTCGGTGTTCGTCGGCGTCAATACGCTGTATGCGGGGCTCGCCGGCCATCCGCGGCTGAAGGAAGTCGACTGGTCGCGGCTGAAGCTGTCGGCCGGCGGCGGCGCGGCGGTGATCGACGTGATCTCCGCGCGCTGGAAGGCGGTGACGGGCAACTTCATCCGCGAAGGGTACGGGCTGTCGGAAACATCGCCGGTGGTCACGTTCAACCCGCAGTCGATCGACGCGTTCACGGGCACGACGGGCCTGCCGCTGCCGTCGACCGACGTGAAGCTGCTGGACGACCAGGATCGCGAGGTGGCGATTGGCGAGGCGGGCGAGATCTGCGTGCGGGGGCCGCAGGTGATGGGCGGCTACTGGCAGAAGCCGGAGGCGAACGCGGCCGCGTTCACCGCGGACGGCTACTTCCGCACCGGCGACATCGGCGTGTTCGACGCGGCCGGTTTCCTGAAGATCGTCGACCGCAAGAAGGACATGATCATCGTGTCGGGCTTCAACGTGTACCCGAACGAGGTGGAAGCGGTTGCGACCGCGCTGCTGGGCGTCGCCGAATGCGCGTGCATCGGCGTGCCGGACGAGCGCACCGGCGAGGCCGTCAAGCTGTTCGTGGTGCTCGTGCCGGACGCGGCCGTGACCGAAGCGGCGCTCGTCGCGCATTGCCGTGCGAACCTCGCGGGCTACAAGGTGCCGAAGCTGATCCGCCTGGTCGACCGGCTGCCGAAGTCGACGGTCGGCAAGATCCTGCGCCGGGAACTCAGCCGCGCCGATTGATGGTGCCGACGCGCCGCGCGCCCGGCGGCGCGCGTGCCGGCGTGCCGAAGGCCCCGAAGGCCCCGAAGGCCCCGAAGGCCCGGTATGGGCCGCTCAAGTACAATGCGAGCGGTTCGACCGACGGGGACGCGATGACCGGTTCAGACTCACCTTCCGCCCGGCCCGGGCATGCGCTGCCTTCACCGAGCGCGACGGTGCCGATCTCGCTCGTCAACGGTTTCCTCGCCAGCGCGGGCGCGCAGCGCGACGTGGTCGAGCGCTACCTGCGCGGCGCCGGCATCCCGCTCGAGCTGCTCGGCGAGCCGCATGCGCGCGTGACGGAAGAGCAGTTCTCGACGCTGTATCGCACGCTCGCGATCGACCTCGACGACGAGATGCCGGGCATCTTCTCGCGCCCGCTGCGCGGCGGTACGCTGAAGTACCTGTGCCTGAGCCTGCTCGATGCGCGCAACCTCGAAACGGCACTGCATCGTTTCGGCCAGTTCTTCCATATCCTGCTCGACGACTTCTTCGTTGAATCGAAGCGCGACGGTCTCGTCGCCCAGGTGCTGTTGCGGCCGAACCCGGCCGTCGGCCCGATCGGCGCGCTCGGCCAGGAGCTGATGCTCAAGCTCGTGCACGGCGTGTGCTCCTGGCTGATCGGGCAGAAGATTCCGCTGCTGCAGATCGAGTTCGCGTGCCCGCGGCCGCGTCATGCGGTCGAGCACCTGTACTTCTTCTCCGGCTCCGTGCAGTTCGACCGCGAACGCACGCTGATGCGTTTCAGCGCGGACTACCTCGACGTGCCGATCCGGCAGAGCAAGCGCAACCTGCGCAAGTTCCTCGCGCGCGCGCCCGGCGACTGGATCTTCGAATCGTTCAGCGAACAGCTCGTGTGCCATCGCGTGCGGCAATACCTGTCGGCGGCATTGCCCGACCTGCCGGTGATCGACGAGGCGGCCGAGCATCTGCATTGCTCGGTGCGCACGCTGAGCCGCCACCTGGCGGCCGAAGGCACGACGTTCCAGGCGCTCAAGGACGAACTGCGGCGCGACATCGCGATCCAGCGGCTCACCGACACGCTCGACACGATCGCGGCGATCGGCGCCGATATCGGCTTCGACGATCCGAGCGCGTTTCATCGCGCGTTCCGCCACTGGACGGGGAGTACGCCGGGGACTTACCGGCGGCGCGCGTAGCGCGGATTTTTCAAGCGCGCTCCCATAACCGGGATCCTTGGTGCGATCCCATGGACGGCTCCCGGTCGTTCCGGTACCGCGGATGTGCGTCGGCCCGTCGCGCACTGCTGCGTGACGGGCCGACGGGTGATCGGGGCCGCGCGCGGCTGAAACGGGCGGGCTGCCCGCTCCATGCGCGCGGCCGCACTCAGGCTTTCAGTGCGCCGAAGATTTCATTGAGCATCGACTTCGCGTCGCCGAACAACATGCGGTTGTTGTCCTTGTAGAACAGCGGATTGTCGACGCCCGCATAGCCGGACGCCATGCTGCGCTTCATCACGATCGACGTCTTCGCCTTCCACACCTCCAGCACCGGCATGCCGGCGATCGGGCTCGACGGGTCGTCCTGCGCCGCCGGGTTCACGATGTCGTTCGCGCCGATCACCATCGACACGTCGGCCTCGGGGAAGTCGCCGTTGATCTCGTCCATCTCCAGCACGATGTCGTACGGCACCTTCGCTTCGGCCAGCAGCACGTTCATGTGCCCCGGCATGCGGCCCGCGACCGGGTGAATCGCGAAACGCACGTCGACACCTTTTTCGCGCAGCAGCTTCGTCAGTTCGAACACCGTGTGCTGGGCCTGTGCAACGGCCATCCCATAGCCGGGTACGATGATCACGCGCTTCGCTTCGCGCAGCAGCTCGGCCGTTTCCAGCGCACTCACCGCCACGGCCTCGCCGGCCGGCTGCGCGCCGCCGCTCGCTGCCGCCGATGTGCCCGCGCCGCTGCCGAAGCCGCCGGCGATCACGCTGATGAAGTTGCGGTTCATCGCGCGGCACATGATGTACGACAGGATCGCACCGGACGAGCCGACCAGCGCGCCGATCACGATCAGCAGGTCGTTGCCGAGCATGAAGCCGGTGGCTGCCGCCGCCCACCCCGAGTAGCTGTTGAGCATCGACACCACGACCGGCATGTCCGCGCCGCCGATCGCCATCACCATGTGCACGCCGAACAGCAGCGAGATCACGGTCATCACGGCGAGCGGCAGCATGCCGTCCTGGATGCTTTCCGCATGCAGGAACGCGCGGCCGTAGTAGATCACGATCAGCAGCGCGGCCAGGTTCAGCCAGTGCCGCGCCGGCAGCAGCAGCGGCTTGCCGCCGATCTTGCCCGACAGCTTGCCGAACGCGATCACCGAGCCCGCGAAGGTGATCGCGCCGATCAGGATGCCGACGTAGATTTCCACTTCGTGGATGGCCTTCTCGGCGCCGGTGAGCTGCAGCGACGTGTCGATGTAACTCGCGAAGCCCACCAGGCAGGCCGCGAAGCCGACCAGGCTGTGCATCAGCGCGACCAGTTCCGGCATCTGCGTCATCTGCACCTTCTTCGCGGCGTACAGGCCGACGGCACCGCCGACGACCAGCGCGGCGATCACGTACGGAATGCCCGCGGCCGACACGCGCGGGCCGGCCACGGTGGCCAGCACGGCGATCAGCATGCCGATCATGCCGAGCAGGTTGCCGCGGCGCGCGGTTTCAGGATTGGCCAGCCCGCCGAGGCTGAGGATGAACAGGATCGCGGCGCCGATATAGGAGACGGTAGTCAGGTTGGAAGTCATTATTGTTGTCCCCTTATTTGCGGAACATCGCCAGCATGCGCCGCGTGACCGCGAAGCCGCCGAACATGTTGACGGCCGTGAGCGTGAGCGCGCCCACCGCGAGACCGAGGATCAGCCCGGACGGACGATCGCCGGCGTTGGCCAGCTCGCCCAGCGGCGGCGCGATTTGCACGAGCGCGCCGATCGCGATAATCGACGAGATCGCGTTGGTCACGCTCATCAGCGGCGTGTGCAGCGACGGCGTGACGTTCCAGATCACCATGTAGCCGACGAAGCACGCAAGCACGAACACCGTGAAGTGCGACAGGAAGCTCGACGGCGCGAACTGGCCGACCAGCAGGAACGCCAGCGCGCCGATCGCGAACACGATCGCGAGCGACTTGGCCGACATCGGCTCACCGCTGTGGCCGTGACCTTTGGACTTCGCGGGCGCGGCCACTGCGGGCGCGGCCGCCGGGGGCTTGGGCGCGACGGCCGCCTGCTTGATCGGTGGCGCCGGCCACGTGACGGTGCCTTCCTTGATGACGGTAAGGCCGCGGATCGCGTCGTCGTCGAAGTCGACGTTGATCTTGCCGTCCTTGGTCTTGCACAGCTCCTCGACCACGCGCAGCAGGTTGGTCCCGTACAGCGTGGACGACTGCCGCGACAGGCGCGACGCGAGATCGGTGTAGCCGACGATGGTCACGCCGTGGCGCACGACCGCCTCGCCGGGCACCGTGAGTTCGCAGTTGCCGCCCTGTTCGGCGGCCATGTCGACGATCACGCTGCCGGGCTTCATCGACCGCACCATCTCGGCGGTGATCAGCTTCGGCGCCGGCTTGCCGGGGATCAGCGCGGTGGTGATGATGATGTCGGCGTCCTTCGCCTGCTGCGCATACATCGCGCGTTGCGCCTGCTGGAAGCCTTCGCTCATCACCTTCGCGTAACCGCCGCCGCCCGAGCCTTCCTCTTCGTAGTCGACCTTGACGAACTCGCCGCCCAGCGACTTGACCTGATCGGCCACCTCGGCGCGCGTGTCGTTCGCGCGCACGATCGCGCCGAGGCTCGCGGCCGTGCCGATCGCGGCCAGACCGGCCACACCGGCGCCGGCGATGAAGACCTTGGCCGGCGGGATCTTGCCGGCCGCCGTGACCTGGCCGTTCAGGAAGCGGCCGAACGCGTGGGCGGCCTCGATCACCGCCCGGTAGCCGCTGATGCCGGCCATCGACGTGAGCGCGTCCATCTTCTGCGCGCGCGACAGCGTGCGCGGCAGCGAATCGATCGCCAGCACCGTGGCGCGCCTGGCGGCCAGCTGCTGCATCAGTTCGGGGTTCTGCGCCGGCCACACGAAGCCGATCAGCGTGCCGCCCTCGCGCATCAGCGCGACTTCGTCGGCACTCGGCGGGCGCACCTTGAACATGATGTCGCTCCCGGACCAGAGCTCGGCCGCCGTGGCGGCGATGCTCGCACCGGCCGCGCGGTACGCATCGTCGTCAAAATTCGCGCCGGCACCGGCGCCGCTTTGGACGGCCACCGAAAACCCCAGCTTGATCAGTTTCTCGACCACCTCGGGCACGGTCGCAACGCGCCGTTCGCCGGTGGCTGTCTCCAGAGGAATCCCAATCTGTAGTGTCATAAGTGTGAAAGATGGGTGATGGCCATCGCGATGCGCGCGGGCCGGTGCGTCAAGGTACCAGAATCATGTGTGTGTTTAGTGGCTCGCGCGAGGGTTTGCGTTGAAAATAGAACGACCGTTCGCGGAACGCGAATAGAGTATGCCCGATAACGACGGCGCTTTCGAGGAGGCGAGTGCCTTGAGCGCCTGTTCCGTTGCACTGTTGTGTTTTATCCACGTGCGGGTCGTATCGCGTCGGCCGGACGGATGTTGACGAGATGCCCGGACTGCTGCTTTCGCGGTGCGGCGCTACCGTGTGAGCCGACCTGCACGCCGCGGCATCGCATGGATTTCCCATAACCGGCTTCCTTTGCGGGTTCCCATGGCCGGCTTCCTTCTTCCGTCGGCGGTCCTGTCGTTGAATCGCATCCGCGCACGCCGGGCACGATCCGGCCGACCTCGAAACGCACGCGCGTCATTCAACGGCAGTCTGTATCCATCCCGACCGACCGGTAGGCCAATGGCCGGCTGCTGACCGCTGACCACTGACCGCAGGCGGCCCCGCCGGCCTGTCGCGTCGATCGTCAGATCAATTCAGCAGGCACCAGATCGCGAGGAACGGCGCGTCGCCGGAGCGCATCGCATGCAGCGCGCCGCGCGGGTTGTGGATGCCGCCGCCGATGCCGGGATCGAACCATTCGCCGTTTTGCTGGCGGAATTCCCCGGCGGTCATGAGCACGTATGCTTCCTCCGGTGCGTGACCATGATCCGGATATCGGACCCCGGGCATCATCAGCGAGAAGCCGAGCTGAATGTCGCCGCGGCTTTCCGCGCCGCCGGGCCCGCAGATCATCCCGTTCACGTGCCCGTCGATGTAGTTCGGACTGCCGTCCTTTCCCGAGGTGCGGCGCGACCAGCCGACCACGGGCTCGAGCGACTTGATCAGCCGCGCGACGCTGGCGAACGTCGGGTCGACGCGCGCGACCGACTCGAGCGCCGCGTCGAGCCATTCGCATGCGGGGTATCGCACCGCGAGCCGCGTTCCGTTGTCCGACGGGGTCTGCAGCCGTGCGAATACTTGCGGCGCGAATGCACGCGCGGCGGGGGGAAGCTTGTCCGACTGAAACAGATCGCCGGCTATCCGGACGAAATCCGCGATGTTCTTCGGGCGTTCACTCATGCTGGTTTCTGCTCCCGCGGTCACTTGGCTTGATGATACGAAAGTCTACGCAGAAACGTGCAGGTCCGGACAGCGAAAAATGGCGGCCGATTTGACACCGGCCGCCATGCGTGCACTGCTGTTGCCGTCCGGCCCGCGTCGCGCGTCGCTATCGGCGATGCGTCACGCCGCCGCCTTCAGGCTGCCATGCAGATCGATGGCGAATTGCTTCCCCGGACCGACATCAACCACGCCAAGACTGCCTGACATGGTGTCTCGCGATGTCGTTGCCAGCCGGAAGGCGGCGCCTGCCATGAGGATTTACAGCCAGTCGGTTTCGAACGCGCAGTCGGTCAGCGACACGCAGCCGTGCTCGGTCAGCACGACCTGCTGTTCGAGCTTGACGCCCTGGCTGCCGCCTTCCGCGCCGATGTAGCTTTCGACGCAGACCGTCATGCCGACCTCGAACCGGCCGTCGTAACCCGCGCTGTCCCAGTCGACCTGGTGCGCGATCGACGGATACTCGTCGACCATCCCGATGCCGTGCGCCAGGCAGCAGTAGCGGTTCTTCACGAACGGGTCGGGGATCTTCCACGCCTTTTCCGAGAACTCGCGGAACGTCATGCCGGGCCGCAGCAGATCCATGTTGAAATGGACCTGTGCATACGCGTATTCGTACAGCTTGCGTTGCTCGTCCGACGGACGGCCGCCGCCGACGAGCCAGGTACGGGAGATGTCCGAGCAGTAACCGTTCGGCCCGACCATGTCGGTGTCGAACGCGAGCAGGTCGCCTGCCTCGAGCACCCGCGACGAACATTCGTGCATCCACGGGTTGGTCCGGTCGCCGGAGGCCAGCAGCCGCGTCTCGATCCATTCGCCGCCATGGCGGATGTTCTCGTAATGCAGGTTCGCCCAGATGTCGTTCTCGGTCAGGCACGGCCGCAGTTCGCGCCGCATCCGCTCGATCCCTTTCTCGGCGGTGCGCAGCGATTCGCCGATCAACACGAGTTCGCCCGACGACTTGATGAGCCGGGCGGTTTCCATCAGTTCCTGGCCGTCCGTCAGCGTGAGTCCGTGCTTCTCCAGGTACGCGGTGCCGAACGGGTCGAGGCGATCGACGGCCAGGAAGCGCTCGCCCGGCGCGTGCTTGCGGAACACGTCGACGATCTCGGCGCCCCACGTCTCGGCGCGCTGCTCCGCATCGGGGCCGGCGTTGAAGTAGGTCCAGCTGACCGCACCGCGCAGTTCCACGTCGAGATCCAGGCCGTCCCACACGTGCTCGCTGCTGTGGAATTCCCACGCGACGATGTGCCCGGTGGCGAACACCATCACGTAGCGTGCCGGGTTGCGCCCGGCCCACACCTGCATGTTCGACGTATCGGTCGCGTAGCGAATGTTGACCGGGTCGTACAGCAGGATCGCCGGGATCTTTTGCGCGAGCAGCTGTTCCTGAACCCGGGCCAACCGGTATGCGCGTACGTCGCGCAAGACTGCATCCTTGTCATTCTGATCAATAGCACTGCTTACATCGAGGAGCTGAGCGCCCGCCATACTGTGCCTCCTGGGGTTGTTCTGATGGTGCGTTTGCAGGGAATGTGGAGTGAAGCGCGCCGGCGTGATCCGGGCTCATGTGGAAAGGCCCGTGACCGTGCCGCGCGCGCGTTTTCTGCCGGACTAGAGTTCGAGTACGAGGTCCGACGTCGGGCGGCTGCAGCAGAGCAGACGGAAGCCCTTCTGGACTTCCCGGTCGCGAATCCCGCCGTTGTGCCGCATGTCGACCGTGCCGTCGAGTACCTTGGTCTTGCAGGTGCCGCAGATGCCCTGGCTGCAGGACGACGGAATCGCGAGGCCGGCCTTTCTCGCCGCCGACAGCACGGTGTCGGTGGCGTGCATCGTGAACGTCTTCGACGAGCGCGACAGCTTGATCGTGAAGGTCTCCGACGACGCTTCGGATGCGGGTGCGGCAGGTGCGGCCGGTTCCGGCGCGACGCCGGCGCCGATGTCGAAGCTCTCCTGGTGATAGCGCGCGGGATCGTGACCGCCGCTGCGCAGCACGTCGCGCACCGCATTCATGTAGCCGGCCGGGCCGCAAGTGAAGGCTTCGCGCGCGGCGTAGTCGGGCACCTGTTCGGCAAGCAGCGGCAGGCTGAGCCGGCCGATCGGTCCCGGCCAGTGCGCCTCGTCGCCGACGCCTTCACAGACGAAGAACGTGCGCAGGCGCGGCGACAGCGCTTCGAGCCGCCGCAGTTCCTTGCGGAACACGATGTCGGCGGGCGTTCGCGCGCTGTGGACGAACACGATGTCCAGGTCGAGCCCGAGGTCGATGCTCGCGCGCGTCATCGACATCAGCGGTGTCACGCCCGAGCCGGCGGACAGGTACAGCAGCTTGGCGGCGGGCGCTGCCGTCGGCGTGAAGCTGCCCGACGGGCCGTACGCCAGCAGCTGGCTGTCCGGCTTCATGGTGTCGTGCAGCCAGTTCGACATGACGCCGCCCGGGACCCGCTTCACCGTGATGGACAGCAGATAGGGGCGCGTCGGCGGCGACGAGATCGTGTAGCAGCGCTCGACCGGCTGGCCGTGGACGTGCGCCGACACCGTTATGAACTGACCGGGTTCGAAGCGAACGGGCGAGCCGTCGCCCACGCGGAACTCGAAGCTTTTGACGTCGTGCGTCTCGTCGACGACGCGGCAGCACGTCAGCACCTGCTGTTCGCCGCTCGCCCAGGTCCTTCCGGTGCTGTCCCACGTGCCGGGGTTGGAGAATCGGTCGTGTGCTTCGGGGGCGGGATCGAACATGCTGGCTACGGAGTTCATGGCATCGCTTCCTTGGGGCGCGTGGCACGCTCGACGTGCACGCAGTCATTCGCGAAAGCCGGATTTCGATGACGGGCCGCTGTCGCGCCTCGTTCCGATGTCTCGCTCCATGCCCGGAGTGCCTTCGCAGTGGCCCGAGTATTGGCGGGCACTAAAACAGCGTCAATGCGCTTTATTTTCCGGCCGCCATTACATTAGGTTATGCGTGACGCGCGCCCGCGCGGCCATTGCCACGGCGGCAACGATCGGAATATTGCCGCGGTGGATTTCGTTCGCGATGAAGTGATGCGAGCCGGCAAGGTGCGGAGGATGCTTCGCGTTCGCCGCAGGCGGCGCGCGCCGCAATCCGCAATCGATGGATCAGTGCGTTCCGGCGGTGGGGCAGATCGCGATGGGACGCCCGATTCCTCTCCAGCCATTTCGTGCCGGCCGAATCGGGCGTCCGACGCGGTTTGTTCCTCTAACATCCGGGCTGGGAGTGCGTGGAGCGTTGTCCGGGCGGCCTCGGGAGGGCGGAAGTCGCACGCTGGTCGCCGCCCGTCTGGCTGGTCTTGAGGCTGTTGCCAGGCCCCGCCGCATAAGCAGTTTCCCGTATTAGACACATTGAAGTCTTGACGAATACAATTTGTATACAGACGATGCATGCAACAGGAGAGCACATGAAGGCGAATCTCGTGGACACGGAACGTGACGATGCGCAGTCGCCGTCGCTGGATCGCAAGGCGGTTCTGGCGCAGACGCTTCGACACCGGATCCTCAGCATGGAGCTCCAGCCCGGGGCGACGCTGGACGAGGTGGCGCTCGGCGAGGAGTTCGGGCTGTCCCGTCCGCCGGTACGCGAGCTGATGCGGCAGATGGCGGCGGAAGGCTATATCGAGCTCGAGGCGAATCGCGCGGCGCGGGTCGCGTCGATGAACTACGACTCGCTGCGCAACTATTTCCTGGCGGCGCCGCTGATTTACGTGGCGACGACCAAGCTGGCCGCGATGCATGCGACCCAGGTGGAAATCGACGGGTTGAAGCGTATCCAGGAGCGGTTTCGCGCGGCGGTGGAAGGCGGCGGGGTGGACGAGCGGGTGCTGCAGAACGACGAGTTTCACCTCGCGATCGGCAAGATGGCCCACAACCCGTACCTGCTGCCGAGCCTGTGCCGCCTGCTGATCGATCATGCGCGGCTCGCGAAGACGTTTTATCAACCGCGCGACGAGAAGATGGAAGCCGAACTCGTCGAAGCGGTCCAGCAGCACGACGCGATCATCGACGCCATCGAGCGCCGCGACGCGCAGGCCGCCGGAGAGATCGTCAGCGCGCACGTCTACCTGGCGCGCAGAAACATGGCGTCGTACGTGGCGCCCGAAGGTGTCGACGTATCGATTGATTTTTAGCACCACGAACCGAGCGGCTGGTTCGGTTCCTCATGAAACCCCGTGTCGATGAGAGACTGATATGACTGAGTTGCTGTCCAGGAGCGAGTATCAACGGATCGCTCGTGAATTGAACCTGCCGCGCCGCGTCGTGATCGACGGCGAAGCGCGCGCGTCGGCGTCCGGCGAAACGTTCGCGACGATCAACCCGGCAACGGGCGAGCATCTCGCCGACGTGCCGGCGTGCGCGAAGGAAGACGTCGATGCCGCGGTCGCCGCCGCCCGCGCCGCGTTCGACGACGGCCGCTGGTCGAAGCTGCATCCGGCCGCACGCAAGCAGGCGATTCTCCGGCTGGCCGATCTCGTCGAGCAGCATGCGCTCGAGCTGTCGGTGATGGAGAGCCTCGACAGCGGCAAGACGATCTACGACTGTCAGACGGTCGACATTCCGGAAACGATCAACGTGCTGCGCTGGCATGCGGAAGCGATCGACAAGATCTACGACCAGGTGTCGCCGGCCTCCGACGGCCATATCTCGATGATCGTGCGCGAACCCGTCGGCGTCGCCGGCCTGGTGCTGCCCTGGAATTTCCCGCTGCTGATGCTCGCGTGGAAAATCGGTCCGTCGCTCGCGGCCGGCTGCACGCTGGTCGTGAAGCCCGCCGAGGAAACCTCGCTCACGACGATGCGGGTCGCCGAACTCGCGCTCGAGGCCGGCATTCCGCCCGGCGTATTCAACGTCGTGACCGGTACGGGCCCGGCGGTCGGCGAACCGATCGGCCGGCATCGCGACATCGACATGGTGTCCTTCACCGGGTCCACCGACACCGGCCGGCGCTTCCTGTCGTACTCGGCCGAGAGCAACCTCAAGGAGGTCGTGCTCGAGATGGGCGGGAAGAATCCGTGCGTCGTGATGGCCGATGCGACCGATCTCGATGCCGTCGCGGGCCACATCGTCAACGGCGCATTCTGGAACATGGGCGAAAACTGCTCGGCGATTTCGCGGCTGATCGTTCATCGCGACATCAAGGCGCCCCTGCTGGACAAGATCACGAAGCTGGCCGACGAATGGCATGTGGGCGATCCGCTCGACCCGGCCAACCGGATCGGGCCGCTGGTGTCGCCGCAGCATTACGAGAAAGTGCAGTCCTATCTGGGCGGCGACCACACCGTGCTTTACGGCGGGCAGACGAGCGAAGGCCGTTATGTCCACCCGACCATCATCGACGTCGCGAACAACGACGCGAAGCACGCGCGCGAGGAAATCTTCGGCCCGATCCTGTCCGTCATCACGGTGGACGGCATGCAGGAGGCGATCGACATCGCGAACGACACGGACTATGGCCTTGCCGCCTCGGTATTCGCCGGAAATGGAAAGCACGCGATGCGTGCGGCACGTGCGATTCGCGCAGGCACGGTGACGGTGAATGCATTCGGCGAAGGCGACATCACGACCCCGTTCGGCGGCTTCAAGCAGTCGGGCTTCGGCGGACGCGACAACTCGCTGCACGCCCATGACCAGTACACGCAGCTCAAGACCCTCTGGGTCGACCTGAACATTAACGAAGCGGACGAGGCATGACGACATGAAAGATTTTGCTTTCCCCGGCATCAACCTGGCAATCAGTACTCCTTTCGATGAGAACGGGAAACCGGATCATGCGCGCCTGGAGCAACTGATCGAGCGCTATCTCGCTGTGGGCATCGAAGGCTTCGTGCTGAGTTCCGGCACCGGCATGCACGTGTATCTGTCGCAGGAGGAATCGAAGGCGCTGGTCGCATTCGGCGCGAAGGTCATCAACGGGCGGGCACGCGTCATCGCGCAGACGTCCGCGCTGCTCGTCGACGATGTCGTCGAGCGCACGCGTCATGCGGCCGATTGCGGGGCGGGCGGCGTGATGGTGCTGCCGCCGTTCTTCGAAGGCCCGACCGACGACGACGGCGTATTCGCGTTCTACGCCGCCGTCGCGCGCGGCGGGCTGCCGATCATCGGTTACAACGTGCCGCAGGCGGTCGGGGTCGAGATCACGCCGTCGCTGCTGCGCCGGCTGTGCGAGATTCCCGAATTCCTCGCGGTCAAGGACAGCAGCGGCGACCTGGCGAAGCAGGCCGCGCTGGTCCGCACCGGCCTGCCGATGATGAACGGCGCCGATCCGCTCGTGCCGTATGCGATGTATGCCGGCGTCAGCGGCCTGATCTGGGGCGGCGCCAACTTCGCGCCGAAGACCTGCCTCGAACTCGTCGCGGCCGCGCGGGAACATCGCTGGGACGACGCGCGGGAATGCTGGCGACTGCTGGAGCCCGCGATGTCGCTGATCTGGGAAGGCGACTACGTGCAGTCCGTCTACGCCGCGGCCGAAATGACCGGCTATGGCGCGGGCAACCCGCGTCGCCCGCTGTCGCGGCTGTCCGCCGCGAAGCGCGACGCACTGCAGACCGCCGTCGGCGCGCTGGTCGAGCGCGAACGGCGGGCCGTGTAACGGAGCGGGTGAACCATCATGTTCGTAGCGAGCAAACTCCCGCAGCATCTCGGCAAGTCAGGCTGGGTCGAGATGCTGCCCCCGCGGGCACCGCGCGCGCCGCTCACCGGCACGGTGAATGCCGACATCGCGATCATCGGCGGCGGGTTCGCCGGCCTGTCCGCGGCGCGGCGCCTGTCGCAACTCGATCCGCGCCTGACGGTCGTCGTGCTGGAGGCCGGCGAAGTCGCCGAAGGTGCGACGGGCCGCAATTCGGGCTTCATCATCGACTTGCCGCACGAAGTGTCGTCGGAAGACTATGGCGGCTCGGGCAGCGACGAGCGGCGACACGACATCCAGGTGCACCGGATGGCGATCGCGCTGGCCCGCGACCTGGCGCTCGAGAAGGGCTGGGGCAAGGACATCTTCGACCCGTGCGGGAAGTACAACGTCGCGATGGGGCCGCAAGGCGACAAGCATGTCGCCTCTTATGCGGTCCAGCTCGATAAGGTAAACGAACCATATCGTCTGCTCGATGCGAAAGAGATCGCGACGGTCACCGGCACGCCGTCGTTCACGTCGGCGATCTTTACGCCCGGCACCGTCATGATCCAGCCGGCGGCCTACATCCGGGGGCTCGCCGATTCATTCCGCGGTTCGGTCAGGCTTTTCGAGAATACGCCCGCGCTGTCGCTCGAGCGGCAGCGCGCATCGTGGTGCATCAAGACCCCGAACGGCACCGTCAACGCCGGCAAGATCATCCTGGCGAACAACGGGCATGCACAGAGTTTCGGTCTCTTCAAAGGCGTGCTGATGCATGTCTACACGTATGCATCGATGACGCAGGCATTCGATCCGTCGCGGCTCGGCGGCGAGCGCGCATGGGCCGCGACGCCCGCGTTCCCGATGGGGACCACGGTGCGTCGCGTGCGCGGAGACGACGGCGACCGGATCCTGATCCGCTCGCGCTACACGTACAACCCGCGGCTGCAGGTGACCGAAGGCGCGATCGCACGCGCGGGCCGCGTCCACGACCGCAAGTTCGACGCACGTTTCCCGATGCTCGGGGGCGTGCCGATGGCGTACCGCTGGGCAGGCGCGATGGCGCTGACGTGGAACGGCGTGCCGGCGTTCGGCGAAATCGAGCCGGGCCTCTTCGCGGCGATCGCATGCAACGGCGTCGGCGCGACCAAGGCGACGGCGTCGGGCATCGCGGCCGCCGAGGCGGCGCTGGGGATGGATTCGTGGCTCGTGCAGGTGTTCCGCGGGTTCGCGGCGCCGAAGCGGTTGCCGCCGCAACCGTTCCTGACGATCGGCGCGGCGGCCAACCTGAGCGTCAAGGAATGGTCGGCCGGCATCGAATGAAGGACAACCCCGACACGCCGGCGGATCGGCAGGCATCGGAATGATGGAGAAAAAAATGGACTGGATACACACGTTTCCGCACATGCAGGACGACGCGCTTCTGAACATGAAGCGCTCGATCGACGACGGCTTTCGCGCCTTTACCGCCGCGTACGGCGACCCGATCGACGCGGCGTTCCAGCCGCTACAGCAATTCCTGACGGCGGCCGAGCACTTCATGACGCGCACCCCGTGGCCGATCATCATGCTGCTGGTGCTTGCAGTCGCATGGGTCGCGAGCCGGAACTGGAAGATCGTCGCGGGCTGCTTCGTCACGCTTGCCGCGATCGGCTATCTCGACATGTGGGAGGACACGATGCGAACCGTGTCCATGATTTTCGTCTGCACGTTCCTGTCGATCCTCATCGGCTTGCCGGTCGGCATCCTGATGGCGAAGTCGAACCGGATCCGCAAGCTGGTCGATCCGGTGCTCGACGTGATGCAGACCATGCCGAGCTTCGTCTACCTGATTCCCGTCGTGATGCTGCTCGGCATCGGGCGCGTGCCCGGTCTCATCGCGGTCGTGATCTACGCGATTCCGCCGATGATCCGCCTGACCAATCTCGGGATCCGGCTGGTCGACGTGGACATCATCGAAGCCGCCGACGCGTTCGGTTCGTCGGGCTGGCAGCGGCTCGTGAAGGTGCAGCTGCCGCTTGCACTGCCGACCATCATGGCCGGCGTCAACCAGACCATCATGATGGCCCTCGCGATGGTGGTGGTCGCCGCGATGATCGGCGTCCAGGGGCTCGGCCAGCCGGTACTGAAGGCCATCGCCAACCAGTACTTCACGCTCGGCATCTTCAACGGCCTCGCGATCGTCGGCATCGCCGTCATCTTCGATCGCGTCAGCCAGGCCTACGGCAAGCGGCTTCAAAAGCACCAGGAGGTGGTCCATGGCTGACATCAAATCCGGCGGCATCGAGATCCGCAATCTCTACAAGGTCTTCGGGCCGAAAGCCGCGTCCCATGTCGATGCCGTCAAGAACGGCTTGTCCAAGGCCGAACTGCTTGCGCAGACCGGCCACGTGCTGGGGCTGAGGAACATCAACCTCGACATTCCCGCCGGTTCCATCCAGGTGATCATGGGCCTGTCCGGCTCGGGCAAGTCGACGCTGATCCGCCACATCAACCGGCTGATCGACCCGACGGCCGGCGAGGTGCTGATCGGCGGCGTCGACGTGTGCCGGATGAAACTGAAGGAACTGCGCGAATTCCGCCGGCGCCAGACGGCGATGGTGTTCCAGAAGTTCGCGCTGCTGCCGCATCGCAACGTGCTCGAGAACGTGATCTACGGCCTCGAAGTGTGCGGCGTGGCGCGCGACACGTCGGTCGACACGGCGATGCGTTGGCTCGAACGCGTGGGCCTGAAGGGCTTCGAGCAACGCTATCCGAATCAGCTGTCCGGCGGCATGCAGCAGCGCGTGGGCCTCGCTCGCGCGCTGTCGATGGACGCGCCCGTGCTGCTGATGGACGAAGCGTACTCGGCGCTCGACCCGCTGATCCGGATGGACATGCAGACCGTGCTGCTGGATCTGCAGAAGGAAATCCGCAAGACGATCGTCTTCATCACGCACGACCTCGACGAGGCGCTGCGGCTCGGCGACCAGATCGCGATCCTGCGCGACGGCAACATCGTCCAGCAGGGCACGAAGCAGGACATCGTGCTGCGCCCGGCCGACGAGTACGTGACCAACTTCGTCAGGCAGGTGAACCGCGGGCGCGTGGTCTGCGTCGAGGACGTGATGGCGCCGCTGCGCGCGAGCGCGGCGACGGCCGGGATGCGGGTCGCGGCCGGCACGACGCTCGAATGCGCGCTGTCGATGTTCACGCGCGATCCGGATGTCGATCGCCTGACGGTCGTCGGCGAAGGCAACCATCCGCTCGGCACGGTCGACCTGCGTCAGCTGGCCTGCGCGCTGGCGACGCCGGAAGAAGCAACCGGCCTGCCGCACGTGCAGCGGGACGCGCGTACACGCGTGGAGGCCTCCGTCGCGGCGGCGCGCGGGTGAGCGCACCCGTGACGTCCGCGCAAGACCATTGATCCGCATCTCGCTATCAGGCCGGCGATTCGAACGATCGCATGTGCCCGCAGTAATGCGCTCGACAGTTTCCGGTTCGTACCGGACACGGAAGGGCGTACAGACCAACGCATACCGGGGAAGGTCCGGCAACTTTGAGGAAACGGCAATGAAACTGAAATTTCTTGGGGCACTCGTGGCAGCTGGGGCTTTCTGCGGCGGCTCGCACGCCTACGCTGCCGGTTGCGGAAACGTGACGATCGCCAACATGAACTGGCAAAGTGCGGAGCTGGAAGCGGCCGTCGACAAGGCGATCCTCGGCGAAGGCTACGGCTGCCAGGTGAACACCGTGATCGGCGATACCGTGCCGACGATCACGTCGATGGTCGACAAGGGCAAGCCGGACATCGTGTCGGAAGGGGCCATTGCGTTGCTCCCGGCGATCGTGCAGCGCGGGATCGACGAAAAGAAGATCGTGATGGGCGCGAAGACCATTCAGGAGGGCGCGGTCTACGGCTGGTATATCCCGAAGTACATCGCGGATGCGCATCCCGAGATCAAGACGATTCCGGATGCGCTGAAGCACCCGGAGCTGTTCGCCGACCCGGAGAATCCCGGCAAGGGGGCGATCCACAACGGCCCGCAAGGCTGGGGGATCACGACCAACACGACGCAGCTGTTCAAGGCGTACAAGGCGGAGCAGGCCGGATTCCGGCTGATCGATACGGGGTCCGCGGCGGGGCTGGACGGGTCGATTGCGAAGGCCTACGAACGCAAGAAGCCCTGGCTTGGCGTCTACTGGGCGCCGACGTCGCTGCTCGGCAAGTACCAGATGGTGAAGCTCGATGCCGGCGTGCCGGTCGATCAGGCGGAATGGAAGCGCTGCACGACGGTGGCGAACTGCCCCGATCCGAAGCCGACGGGCTGGCCGGTCGGGCAGCTGTATACGCTGGTCGCCAAGTCGTTCGCGGACAAGGCCAGTCCGGACGTGATGAAGTATCTGAACACGCGCAGCTTCAAGACCGCGGACCTGCAACAGGTCATGCTCTGGATGACGGCCAACCAGGCCACCGGCGACGACGGCGCGAAGCGCTTCCTGAAGGAAAAGCAGGACGTGTGGACGAAGTGGGTGACGCCGGCCGCGGCGGAGAAGATCAAGGCGTCGCTGTAACGGAGAACCCAGGCGCGGGATCGTCATCCCGTCTCGGCGGTTCGGCCACCGGCGGGCGCGCGGCACGGATTGCCGCCCGCCCGTCGGTGGCGTGTACGAAACAGGCAACTCAACCGCCTACAACAGGTTCACGGTGAAGCGGGCATGGACGGTGCAAAAGGTTATCGGCGACTGATCCCTTCGTTGACGGCGCTGGTGGAGTTCGAGGCCGTCGCCCGGCTGCGCAGCTTCACGCAGGCCGCTTCCGAGCTTGGCGTCACGCAGGCCGCGGTCAGCCGGCAGATCCGTCAGCTGGAGGAACTGCTCGGCGTGCGCCTGCTGGACCGCCTGCACCGTGCGACGACGCTGACCGCCGAAGGCGCGGCGCTTCATGCGGTCGTGGCCGAGGCGATGGGCAAGATCGCCGGCGTGTTCGACCGGCTGTCGACCGGCATGGAAGACGAAGAGCTCGTGCTGGCGACGACGGCGGCGTTCTCGCATTTCCGGCTGATGCCGAGTCTCGCGCGGCTCAAGGACCTGCACCCGAACCTGCGCATCCGTCTCACGACGACGATGTTTACCGCCGATCTGCGCCACACCGAGGTGGACGCCGTGGTGCGCTGGGGCAACGGCAAGTGGAGCGACGGCACCGCGCATCTGCTGTTCGACGAGCAGGTGTTTCCGGTCTGTTCGCCCGCGTGGCGAGACCGGTACGGGACGCCGGGTTCGCTGGACGAGCTCGCGAACATGACCTTCATCGAGGAAGACTCGACGTCCGAAGGCTGGCTGAGCTGGGACAAGTGGTTCCGGGCCGTCGGCGCGCGTCCGGCCAAGCTCAAGTACGGCGTGCGCACCTGCCTGTATCCGGACGCGGTTCAGGCCGCGTTGCTCGGGCAGGGTGTCGCGCTCGGGTGGAGCCGGTTGCTCCACGAGCATCTGGCGTCGGGCGACCTGGTGCGTCTGATGGACGTGTCGCTGCCGTTGAGTGACGCGTATTACCTGGTCGTGCCGCACGGACGCTCGGTCACGCCGTCGATTCAGAAGCTGATCGACCTGTTGAAGGACGACGCCGGTGTCGCGTGACGTGGGCGGGCAGAAGGAATCCGCATGCGTCCCCGCGCGTTTCGATCAATTGACGATCCTCATCACTGAACGCAGTTTCGCCGCCAGGGCGAACTGCCTTGTCCCGCGACCTTCGAGCGAATTTGCTCGAGCACGCGGGATTTTTTTGCGCGCACGACCACACCGCAATTGCCCCGGAAGGCCGCGGCTCGCCGCGCCCGTCGACCCATAATCCAATGTAATGATTCGGGGAAAA
The DNA here is from genome assembly GCF_003853425.1 of Burkholderia sp. Bp9140. Lineage (NCBI taxonomy): Bacteria > Pseudomonadati > Pseudomonadota > Betaproteobacteria > Burkholderiales > Burkholderiaceae > Burkholderia > Burkholderia sp. Bp9140. The sequence goes on along the minus strand of NZ_QTPQ01000021.1, from coordinate 11,433 downwards.
TAAAGCGCATTGACGCGTTTTTCCGGCAATCCAATACTGCGGCTAACGCGGGATCGATCGAAGTCCCGCTTCCCCATCAACGTTGGAGAAGACGATGTCAGACGTTCAATTGAAGCCCCTTGGCGAACTCGTGCGCAGCCGCGAGCCGGGCTGCGGGTTGCCGGGGGAAGTGTTCAGCCGGCCCGATGTATTCGAGACGGACGTCGACATCTTTTTCCACAAGCACTGGATCGTGGTCGGCGTGACCGCGGACGTCCCGGAGCCGGGTGACGTGTCGGTCGTCGACATCGGCAAGGCGTCGGTCATGATCGTGCGCGACGACGACGAAGCGATCCGCGCGTATCGCAACGTGTGCCGCCATCGTGGCGCGCGCCTGAAGGAAGAGGGGAAGTCGACGGTCGGCATGCTCGTGTGCCCGTATCACCAGTGGACCTACGACCTCGACGGCAGCCTGCGTCACACCAAGCACATGGGGAAGGATTTCGACCGTACCTGCCGCAATCTCCTGCCCGTGCATGTGAAGGTGGTCGGCACGCACGTGCTCGTGTGCTTTGCCGACGAACCGCCGGCCGACATCGCGCACCTCGAGGAGACGATGGGGCCGCGCTTCGCGCCGTACGAGCTGCAGAACACGAAGATCGCGTTCGAGTCGGAGATCGTCGAGGACGGCAACTGGAAGCTCGTGATGGAGAACAACCGCGAGTGCTACCACTGCGAGGCCGGGCATCCTGAGCTGACGCAGTCGTTCCTGCCCGAGTCGACCGGTTCCAGCGCGGACGACATGGACGAGGCGTCGCTGAAGGCCCAGCAAGCCTACGAGAAGCTCAATGCCGACACGCAGCGCAACTGGGAAAGCGAAGGGTGGCTGTGCAAGGCGGTCGAGGCGCTGTCCGGCGACGTCGCGACGCATTTCCGCACCGAGCGGCTGCTGATCGCGGGCCACGGCGAGTCGCAGACGATGGATACCAGGGTGGCCTCGCAGAAGCTGCTGGGCAAGCTCACGCGCCGCGACCTCGGCGACACGCACATGTGGACGCACAACTCGTGGACGCACGTGATGAGCGACCACGCGATGATCAGCTACATCATCCCGCTCACGCCGGAAAAGACGCGGGTCCGCACGAAGTGGCTCGTGCATGCGGATGCGGTGGAGGGCGTGGATTACGACCTGACGAAGCTGACCGAGGTCTGGGCCGCGACGAATGCGCAGGATGCGAGCCTGGTGGCGATCAACCATCGCGGCGCGCAGGACCCGGGTTACATCCCGGGCCCGTACTCGCCGTCCACCGAAAACTACGTCGACCAGTTCGTCGGCTGGTATGCGGGGCGCCTCGACGCGCACGGCATCTGACGTGCGGCGCATCGCGCGAACGCGCCCGGCGGGCGCATGCGCACGACTGCCGTTACGTGCACTGCTTCGCCGGCGCCGCGGCGCGCGGCGCCCGCTTGCGCGTCGCGAGCCAGCACAGCACCGAGCCGCCGCACACGCAGAACGCGCCGGTCCAGAAGCCGGGCGACAGCGACGCATCCAGCAGCAGCGCGGCGAGGCCGGCCGAGATGACCGGAATGAAGTACGACACGCCGGCCAGGATCGCGACGTTGCCGCGCATGATGCCGATGTTCCATGCCGAATAGCCGAAGCCCATCGCCGCCGACGCGAGCACGAAGCAGGCGAGCGCGTTGAAGCTGAACACGATCGTGTGCTCGCCGTCGAGCAGGTATTTGATCCACAGCGACAGCGCGACGAGGATGAAGAACAGCGTGATGCCGTTCTTGCCTTTCGCGATCTTGATCGTCACGGTGCAATAGGCTGCCCAGATCAGCGAGCCGGCGAAGGCCAATCCGTAGCTGAGCGGGTTGTCGACGACATTGGCCGCCATGCCGGCCGTATCGAAGCCGTGCTCGCCGCCGAGCACCCAGCCGACGCCGGCCATCGCGAGGATCACGCCCGGCACGATCAGCAGGTTCGCGCGCTGGCCGAGGAACAGGATCGCGAACACCATCGTGAAGGTCGGCCACAGGTAATTGACCATGCCGACCTCGATCGCCTGGCGCGCGGTGTGCGCGTTGCCGATCGACAGCGACAGGCACCATTCGTACGCGACGAACAGCAGGCTGCCCCACAGCAGATAGCGGCGCGGGAAATCGCCGAGCCGCGGCAGCCCGGTCGTCACGAGCAGCAACGCCGCCGCTCCCGTGTAGATCATTGCGGCGCCGCCGGTTGCGCCGAAGCTGTCGCTGACACCGCGAATCAGCCCTACCACCGAACTCCATAAAACGATTGCGACGAATCCGATCAGCGTCGCCCTGTTCCTGCTGTTCATGCCTGTTTCCTGCCAATGCCGGGTGAATACGTTGCGCCGGGCCGATTGCCCGGCAGATGCGACAAACCGGCCGCGATCGCTCGTGGCGATCGCGGCCGGCCTGCGGGTGCTGCGTGTCGACGAGATTATGCGGCGCGGGTCGGTACGTCGATCCAGATGGTCTTGATCTCGGTGTACTGGTCGTGCGCCCAGATCGACTTGTCGCGGCCGCCGAAGCCGGAAGCCTTGTAGCCGCCGAACGGGGTCGTGATGTCGCCTTCGCCGAAACAGTTTACCGTCACCACGCCGGCCTGGATCGAACGCGACAGGTAAATCGCGTCGTTCAGGTTGCTGGTGTAGACCGATGCCGCGAGGCCGTAGACCGAATCGTTCGCGAGCGCGATCGCCTCGTCGGTGTCCGTGAAGGTCGTGACGGCCAGCACGGGCCCGAACACTTCCTCCTGGAACAGCGTGTTGTCGCGGCTCACGCCGTCCACCACGGTCGGCTCGACGAAGATGCCGTGCTCGGTCGACCCGCCGAACACCACGTCGAGCTTGTCCGCGCCGGCCTGGTCGAGGTAAGAGCGGACCTTGTCGAAGTGCGTCTTGCTGACCAGCGAACCGACGCGGTGCTCGGGATCGAGCGGGTCGCCCATCTTCCATTCACGCATCTGCACGCCGATGCGCTCGAGCAGCGCCGGCTTGATGTCGGCATGCACGATCAGGCGCGACGACGCCGAGCAGTTCTCGCCCATGTTCCAGAACGCGCCGTTCACGACATGCTGCGCGACCGCGTCGAGGTCCGCGACGTCGCGCATCACGACGGCCGGGTTCTTGCCGCCGCATTCGAGCACGATCCGCTTCAGGTTCGATTCCGCCGCGTAGTGCAGGAAGCGCCGGCCGGTCGCGGTCGAGCCGGTGAAGCTGACCATCGCGACGTCCGGGTGGCGACCGAGCGGCTCGCCGACTTCCTTGCCGCCGCCCGGCAGCACGTTGAACACGCCGGCCGGCACGCCGGCTTCGTGCGCGAGTTCGGCCACGCGCAGCGCGGTCAGCGTGGTTTCCTCCGCCGGCTTCACGACGATCGAGCAGCCGGCCGCGAGCGACGGACCGATCTTCCACGCCAGCATCAGCAGCGGGAAGTTCCACGGCAGCACGAGGCCGACCACGCCGATCGGCTCGCGCACCACCAGCGCGAGCGCGTTCGAGCCGACCGGCGCGGTGTTGTCGTAGATCTTGTCGATCAGCTCGGCATGCCAGCGGATCGTGTGGATCGTCTCCGGCACGTCGATGTTCTGGCATTCGCGGATCGGCTTGCCGCTGTCGAGGCTTTCCATCGTCGCCAGTTCGTGCGCATGCGCTTCGAGCAGATCGGCGAACTTCAGCAGGATGGACTTGCGCTGCGACGGCGGCAGCTGCCGCCAGCGGCCGTCGGCGAAGGCCGCCTTCGCGCGGGCGACCGCGTCGTCCACGTCGCTGGCGTCGCACGCGGCGACGTGCGCGAGCACCTGATCGGTGGCCGGGTTGACCGTCGCGAATGTCTTGCCGGCGTTGGCGGGGCGAAACGCCCCGTCGACGAAGGCCTGCGTCGGCAGCTTCAGTTCGGCCGCGATGGCCGCGTATTGCGACGCGCTGAGCAGTTCCGCCATCAGGCCTGGCCTCCGACGACTGCCGCGATCTCGCGCTTCACGTCGGCGACGATCTGCTTGAGGGTCGCCTTGTTCGCTTCGTCGAGCGGCTGCAGCGGCGCGCGCACGCCGCCGCTGCGCAGGCCGGCGAGTTCGCTGCCGTACTTGATCGACTGCACGAACTTGCCTGCGTCCTCGAGGAAATCCATCAGCGGCATCATCGCCGACATGATGCGGCGGCCCTTGCGGAAGTCGTTCTCGACCACGCACGCCTGGTGCAGCGCGACGTGTTCCGCCGGCAGGAAGTTCGAGCCCGCGCAGACCCAGCTGCTCGCGCCCCACGCGAAGAATTCGAGCGCCTGGTCGTCCCAGCCGCACGACACGCTGATGTTCGGGAACTCGCGCGCGAGCATGTGCAGCTGGGCGGTACTGCCCGAGCTTTCCTTGATCGCGACGAAGTTCTTCGACGCGGCGGTGACGGTGCGGAAGAACTCGCGGCCCATCGACACGCCCATGCGCGCCGGGTAGTTGTAGAGCATCACCGGCAGGCCGGCGGCGCGGTCCACCGCGATCGCGTGCGCGGCGTTTTCCTGCTCGGTCGGCAGCGCGTACGGCGGTGAGCCGACCAGGATCGCGTCGGCCTTGATGTCCTTCGCCGACTTCGCGTATTCGATCGAATCCTCGGTGCGGATCGCGCCGGTGCCGATCACGAGCGGCACGCGCGTGTCGATCACCTGCTTCGCGTACGCGCCGAGCTCGATGCGCTCCTGCATCGTGTGCGCGTAGTACTCGCCGGTCGAGCCGCCGATGATGATGCCGTGCACGCCGGCGCCGATCAGGTATTCGAGGACCTCGGCGAACGCCGCCTTGTCGATGCCGCCTTCGGCGGTCAGGGGCGTGATGGCCGGCGTGTAGATGCCGTTGAAGTTCATGGTGTGCTCCCGCTGGAATGAAAGTAAGCGTTGCGTGGGAAATGCCGACGCCGCGGCGGCCGCGGCGTGCGTGAAATACGGGTCAATGACTGAGCGAGGCGGCTTCCTGCAGCGACAGCGATGCCGTTTCGGGCGCGAGCGCGACCGAGGCCAGCAGGCCGACGAACGACACGGCCGCCGCCGCGTACATCGTGTTGCCGATGCCGATGTTCTGCAGCGCGATCGGGACGAGCCACGTGCCGACCGCCGCGCCGATGCGCGACAGCGACGCGCCCATGCCGACCGCGAACGCGCGGATGTCGGTCGGGAAGATTTCGTTCGGATAGACGAGCTGCAGCACCTGCGCGCCGCCGATCAGCAATGCATACGCGCCGAACAGCACGAGGATCAGCATGGCCGAGCCGTTCGAGCACGCGCCGAGCGCCAGCAGCGCGAGCGCCGACCACAGGAAGCTGTGGATCACCAGCGCGCGGCGGCCGAGCGTGTTGATGACGCGCGTGGCGAGTGCACAGCCGACCACGAACAGCAGCGTGATGGCGACGGAACCGTATGCTTCCCAGTCGCCTTCGAGGTGCAGCGCCTGCAGCACGCGCGGCGCGAACGAGTAGACCGCGAACACCGGAATCACCGAGCAGGTCCAGAACAGCACCACGAACAGCATGCGCTTGCCGTAGCCCGAGTGCAGCAGCGCGCCGAGCGAGATCTTCCGGTCGACCGGCTCTTCCGGCAGGTTGCGGATCGAGAACGACGGCCCGTATACCTTGCCGATCACCGCGTCGGCTTCCGCCTTGCGGCCCTTGTTGAGCAGCCAGCGCGGCGATTCCGGCGTGCCGATGCGCACCAGGAACAGCGCGACGCCGATCACGGCCGGGCTCGCCAGCACCCAGCGCCACGCGTCGGGGCCGCCCTGCGCGAGCAGGATGTTGCCGACGATGTACGCGAGCGCCGCGCCGAAGAACCAGATGATCGTCAGCATCGCGAGGCGCGGGCCGCGGTACTTGCGCGGCATGAATTCGGTCAGCAGCGAGCCGGCCACCGGATACTCGATGCCGACGCCGATCCCGGTGATGAAGCGCAGCACGAACAGCGCCTCGGCCGATTGCACCCAGAACTGCGCGATCGAACAGACGATGAATATCACGGGGCCGAAGAAGTAGGGCCGGCGGCGGCCCATCAGGTCGGTCAGCCAGCCGCCGAGGAAGCCGCCGACGAAGATGCCGAGCAGCGCCGACGCGGCGATCATGCCTTCCCAGAAGCTGGTCAGGTGCAGCGCGGCCGAGAACTGCACCATGGCTACGCCGATGATGCTGAGCACGTAGCCGTCCATGAGCCAGCCGCCGCCCGAGCGCACGGTGAGCAACTGGTGAAATCCGTTGAGGGGTACGTCTTCGATGGATACCGTCGTTTTTGCCATAGGGTGTTGTCTCCTTCCTTCCTGATGAATGGGGCGATCTCCGTGGGGCGCGCGGTATCCGTGCGGCGCCCGATCGCTGAATCGTGGATTCGGTGGGTGGTCGTTCGATGCGGCCGGTTCAGCTCTCCAGGCCCGCCTTGCGCTGGCCCCACCAGAGCGTCGCGTTGACGCCGGCGGACAGGAACGGCTCGGGCGGCGTGCGGTTCGGGCCCGACGTCGCCAGCAGGAAATCGGTCAGCGCATCGCGCTTGCCGGCCAGCCAGTCGGCGAGCAGCGTGCCCGTCACGGTGCCGCGCGTGATGCCGAGGCCGTTGCAGCAGAGCGCGCCATAAACGTTCGGCGCGAGCTGGCCGAAGAAGCCCTTGTGGTTCTGCGACAGCGCCAGAGAACCGCTCCACGTGTAATCGAACTCGACGTCGGGAAGCATCGGGAAGCGGCGCTCGAACGAGAGCCTGTGGCGCGCGAGCGCGCGTTCGCGATGGCGGTCGTTCGGGCGGCCGTTCGGATTGAAGCTGAAGCTGTTGCGGATCAGGATGCGGTTGTCGTGGGTGCGGCGCACCGTGCTGCCGAACGGGTCGGCCGGAATCACGCCCCAGAACGGCTGGCCGCCCAGTCGCGCTTGCTCGGCGCCGGTCAGCGGCCGCGTGAGGCTCGCGTACAGGAACACCGGCAGCATCGTGCGCTGGAGGAAGCCGAAGCGCATGCCGAATGCGTTGTTCGAGAGCACCAGCTTGTCGACGACGATGCGGCCGCCGGCATGCGAGAGCACGATCCTGTCGCCGTATTCGACGTCGGTGATCGGCGTGTGCTCGTGCAGCGTGACGTTCGGCGGCAGGCTGTTGGCCAGCCCCTTCACCAGCGCGGACGGCTGCAGCAGCATCGTGCCGGGCGTGAACAGCCCCTTGCGGTAGAAGCCGGTGCCGATATGCGCGGGCAGGTCCTTGCCCTCGATCACTTCGTACGGCTGGCCGAGCTTGTCGAGACCGCGCCGGTACGCGTCGAGCACCGCGACGCCGCGCGGCTCGACCGCCGCCTGGTACTTGCCCGACGCGCGCAGGTGGCAATCGATCCCGTGTTCGTCGACCAGCGCGCGCAGGATCGACTGGCCGAGCAGGTTCAGTTGCAGGGTCGTCTTCGCCGTATCGATGTCGCCGATGTAGTCGTCCGCGCCGATGTCGTGCGGCAGGTCGATCGCGAAGCCCGCATTGCGCCCCGACGTGCCGAAGCCGACTTCCTGCGCATCGACCAGCACGACTTCGTCGTCGGGGAAGTTCAGCGCGAGCTGGCGCGCCGCGGCGAGCCCGGTGAAGCCGGCGCCGATCACGCCCCAGCGCGCCTTCGTGGTGCCCGTGTGGCACGGCCGCGGCACGCGCGGCGGGCTGGTGTGGTACCAGCCGCACGCTGCGTCGTCGGCAGGCAGTGCACCGACCCTGACCTTGCGCGCATCGCGTTGCGGCTGCGCAATCTCCTCGACCGTCGGCGAAGTAACCCTGAGCATTCGTGAATCCAGTGTCTCGTTGATTGAAATGGCGCGCGCCTTCGAGCGCGCCTATGTCGTTGCTGGCAGTTGCAGTCCCGCGCTGTGCGGGTAATCCGCAGGAAGAATTTTGTCGTGCGTCTAATAAACTATAGTTAGTAGACAAACTATAGTCTAACAATCGAATCGCGGGAATCGAGGGTTAACCCGCGTCGTACGAAGCGGTTCGAGCGGCGGTGGAGAGGGCAAAGACGGGAGACGGGGCGCGCGAGGCAGGGAATGCCGTCGTGGCGAGGCTTTCGTGAAGCAACAGGAAGCGGCGCGCACATGCCGTGGGGCAGGGGACGGGCGCTAGCCACGGCCCGAGGCGGGCCGTATAGTACGCGCTTCAAATCGACGAGGGCGTTATGAAAGGAACGGGTGGGGAGTCGGCACCGGCGGACGCAACGCAACCGGCGGATCGCAAGTCGGCTTTGGGCGACGCATTGCGGCGCCGGATCGTGAACATGGAACTGGCGCCGGGCGCACTGATCGACGAAGCGGCGCTGGCCGACGAGTTCGGCATGTCGCGGCCGCCGATTCGCGAGCTGATCCGGCAGATGGCCGCGGAAGGCTACATCGAGCTTGAGCCGAACCGGGCGCCGCGCGTCACGTCGATGAATTTCCAGTCGCTGCGCAGCTTCTTCATCGCGGCGCCGGTGATCTATATCGCGACCACCCAGCTGGCGGCGCTGAACGCGACGCCCGACGACATCGCGCGGCTGCGGACGATCCAGGCGCATTTCCGCGCTGCGATCGAAAGCGGCAACGTCGCGAACCGCGTGTTCTACAACGACGAATTCCACCTCGAGATCGGCCGGATCGCGCAGAACGATTACCTGATGCCGAGCCTGCGCCGCCTGCTGATCGACCACGCGCGGCTCGGCAAGATGTTCTACCGCTATCCGGCGACGGACACGATGCAGCACACGCTCGAAAGCGCCGTCGTCCAGCACGACCGGATCATCGATGCGCTCGAGCGGCAGGACGCCGACGCGGCGGGGCAACTGGTCCGCGATCACTTCGAATTGTCGCGCCGCCGGATGACCGAGTACGCCGCGCCCCAGGGGATGGCCGTCTCCGTGAACCTCGGCGATCCGGTGCTGGCGCAGGACAAGCGATAGCGGCGGGCGGCCGGCGCGCCATGGTCGCGGATTCCGCAAGCAGTCCGGGGCGGTCCGTCGGCCCGCGCTGTCGTCGTCCACCATCCGCCCCGCGATCCGCCGCCGGGCCTTGCCGTCCCGTCGGCTGCATCGAGTACGGGGCGCCATCCCATAACCTGCTCCCTTCGCCGGCTCCCATGGCCGGCTTCCTTCGGCGATTCCCGTTGTCGGCGCCCTGTCGCCGGCCTTGCCGCCGGTTCACGGCACCGTGGCACGCCGGCGCTTCGACCCCACCGCCCCATCCCTTCATCCATCCGGCCGGCACGCCGATTGCGCGTCTCGTGTGTGCCGAAACCGGTGCCCGAAACCCCCGCACGGACGCCCGCCTCGCGCATCGCCTCGCGCATCGCGTGGCCGGTTTTGTCACCATGTGGGCCGGATATGACAATGGGAATCGGCCGGTGCGGCATTACGATGGTTCACGACGTCGCCTGGCGCTGGCCGGTTTTGCCGCAGCCGCCCGGGCCGCGCGCTTCATTCACCGCCTGATTGGAACATCGACCATGAGCTATAACGCCCCTGTCAAGGACATGCTGTTCGTGCTGAAGGAACTCGCGGGCATCGACACCGTTGCGCAGTTGCCGGGTTTCGAGGACGCCGGCTACGACACGGCGCAGGCCGTGCTCGACGAATCCGCGAAATTCTGCGGCGAGGTGCTGGCGCCGCTGAACGTCGAGGGCGACCGCAACCCGAGCAGCTGGAAGGACGGTGTCGTGACGGCGACGCCCGGTTTCGGCGCGGCGTTCCGCCAGTTCGTCGAAGGCGGCTGGCAGGGCCTGCAGCATCCGGCCGAATACGACGGCCAGGGGCTGCCGAAGCTGATCGCGACGCCGTGCATCGAGATGCTGAACGCATCGAACCTGTCGTTCGCGTTGTGTCCGCTGCTCACCGACGGCGCGATCGAGGCGCTGCTGACGGCCGGCACCGGCGAGCAGAAGCAGCGCTACGTGCCGAAGCTGATCTCCGGCGAATGGACGGGCACGATGAACCTGACCGAGCCGCAGGCCGGCTCCGACCTGGCGCTGGTGCGCTCGCGCGCGGAGCCGCAGGGCGACGGCACGTACAAGGTGTTCGGCACCAAGATCTTCATCACGTGGGGCGAGCACGACATGGCGGACAACATCGTCCACCTGGTGCTCGCGCGCACGCCGAACGCGCCGGAAGGCGTGAAGGGCATTTCGCTGTTCATCGTGCCGAAGTTCCTGGTCAACGAGGACGGCTCGCTCGGCGCGCGCAACGACGTGCACTGCGTGTCGATCGAGCATAAGCTCGGGATCAAGGCGAGCCCGACGGCGGTGCTGCAATACGGCGACCACGGTGGCGCGACCGGCTACCTGATCGGCGAGGAGAATCGCGGCCTCGAATACATGTTCATCATGATGAACGCCGCGCGCTTCGGCGTCGGGATGCAGGGGATCGGCGTGGCCGACCGTGCGTACCAGAAGGCGGCGGAATTCGCGAAGGAGCGCGTGCAGAGCCGCCCGGTCGACGGCTCGGCCAGGCAGTCGGTGACGATCATCCATCACCCGGACGTGCGCCGGATGCTCGGCACGATGCGCGCGCTGACCGAAGGCGCTCGCGCGCTCGCGTATGTGGCCGCCGCGCACAGCGATATTGCCCACCGCCATTCGGACGAGGCGACGCGGGCGCGTCATCAGGCAATCTACGAATATCTGGTGCCGGTCGTGAAGGGCTGGAGCACCGAGATGGTGAACGATGTGGCGAGCCTGGGCGTGCAGGTGCACGGCGGGATGGGCTTCATCGAGGAAACCGGCGCCGCGCAGTACTACCGCGATGCGCGGATCCTGGCGATCTACGAAGGCACGACCGCGATCCAGGCGAACGACCTGGTCGGCCGCAAGACGATGCGCGACGGCGGCGCGGTGGCGAAGGCGCTGATCGCGGAGATCGGCGACACCGTCGCGGCGCTCGGCAAGGTCGACGGCGCTGCGGCCGCGTCGATGAAGGCGCAGCTGGAGAAGGGCGCGCGCGCACTGTCGACGGTGGTGGACTACGTGGTCGCGAACGTGAAGCAGGACCCGAACGCGGTGTTCGCGGGCAGCGTGCCGTACCTGAAGCTGGCGGGTGTGGTGCTGTGCGGATGGCAGATGGCGCGCGCGCTGCTGGCGGCGCACGCGAACCGCGCGAACGACACGGCGTTCTTCGATGCGAAGATCGCGATCGCACAATGCTATGCGGAACACGTCCTCGTGCAGGCCGGCGCGCTCGAAGCGTCGATCGTCGGCGCGAAGGGCAACGAGAGCGTGCTCGCGTTGACGGAAGACCAGTTCTGACCGTGACGGTCGGGGCGCAGGAGGAGACAGGATTTTGACCACACAGGACTTGCTCGCGCAATACGGCCCGCGCGAATCGATGGAATACGACGTCGTGATCGTCGGTGGCGGCCCCGCCGGGCTGTCGGCGGCGATCCGGCTCAAGCAGCTGGCCGCCGAGAAAGGCACCGAGATCGGCGTGTG